>NZ_JBEYJU010000044.1:0-73628 GCF_040703965.1 Streptomyces sp. NPDC006655
ATCTCCGTGGGAGAAGGAGCGGCGTTCGGTGCGTGCGATCGGCGTGCGGGGTGGCGGGCGTCGCGACGCCGCGGAGATCCATCAGAAGGGCCCTGATCGTCAGTGGCGTTCTGACCATTGGCGGCGACGCCACCCGCCGCCCTGACCATGCATGGCGACGCGTCGACGAGGTCATCGCGATCACGGACACGCATCCGTAGGCGCGGTCGGTCGGACATCGCACCAACGATCCAAGGCCGGCGTGTTAGATGTGTTCATGTCTCATGATCCGAGTGTCGGCGTGGTAGGGGTGGACCCGGAGTTCCTGGTGCACGCCGATCCGGGTGCGGTGGTGGACGCTCTGGAGGCGGGCGCGGCGTCGAGCCCGGCGGCGCGGCTGGTGCGGGCGTTGTATCAGGAGTCGGATCATCTGCACCGGGCGGTGACGCCGGGTGTGCGGCGGCAGTTGCTCGCGCTGGATGCCGCTCGCTTCGGTGACCGGAAGCTGGCGGCGCGGATCAGTTCCGTGGCGGTGGAGGGCGAAGCCGACGCGCTGTGGACGGTGGAGTGGGCGACCAGCAGCATGATCGTCCTCACCTACCGGGACACCCTTCCCGGCCACACTGACACCGTGCACTCGGTGTCGTTGGGGACGGTGGACGGCCGGGACGTCGTGGTCACCGCCGGCTGGGACAAGACGGTGTGCGTGTGGGATCTGGCTGACGGCCGGCCGTTCGGCGAACCGAGCCTGCCCGTCGTCACCGTCGACGGCGGCCACCTGGCCGCCGATCAGTCCGTCGACGAGTCTCTCGCCGGTCCCATCGAGTCGGCGTGGACGGTGGCGAGGGGGGTGGTGGACGGCCGCCCGGTGGTGGCCGTCGCCGACGGTGAGGGGCCGGTACGGGTGTGGGACCCGGCCACGGGCAGTCCGGTCGGAGAGCCCTTCGTCGGGCACACCGCGCCGGTTCGTGTGGTGGCGACGGGAGTGGTGGACGGTCGCCCAGTCGCCGTGACCGGCAGCCTGGACAGGTCGGCGCGCGTGTGGGACCTGGCCTCGGGCCGCCCCGTCCGCGAACCGCTCATCGGCCACACCGATTCGGTGTGGACGGTGGCCACGGGCGTGGTGGACGGCCTCCCTGTCGCCGTCACCGGCAGCTCCGACAGAACGGTGCGGGTCTGGGACCTGGCGAGCGGCCGACAGGTCGGACCGGAGCTTGTGTTCCCCTCCGAGGTGGGCGCTGTGGCGGTCACCCCGGATGGCCGGCTGGTCGTGGGCTTCGGCTGGGAAATAGCCGTGCTGGCCCGCCGCTGACCGACGTGGTCAGGGCACCGGCGGTTTCGGCCCGTCGGCCCGGAGACCCGGCGCGCGCGAGCACGCGGCGATCGGCGTGCGGCGCGCAGCGGTGGCGATCGGCGTGCGCGGCGAGCGGCGTGTGGCGTGGGCGGTCGGTGCGGCCGCTGGGCTCACCCCCTCGCGCACGACGCAGGGCGGCGGTCGTCAGGACGGTTTGCGCGGTGAGGTGGGCGAGGCGCTGTCCGGATCGGGGGGCGTGGCCCACGGCATGGCGGTGGCGGGCCGGTACCGGCGCCCCTGCCGCGTCGTGGTGTCGCCGAGGCCGGTCTGCGGTCTTGGCGTTCGTTGATCGGGCTCATCTCCCGGGCTCTTCACGGGGCCCGCCCGTCCTCACCGGTCGTCGCGGCGCAGCAGTTCCGCCACGATGGCGTCCCAGTCCAGGTACGAGCCTTCCGTTCCCGCGGGCACCGCCTGGAACGTCTCGGTCAGCCAGTCTTCGAACGGGCCGGCCGGTATGTACAGCACGGCGGCCGCGCCCATGCCGCGCAGCAGGACGCGCACCGTGGTGGGTCCGTGGCAGGGGCACGGCGGCCAGACCCGCACGCTGCCCTCGCCGACCGGCGCGCCAAGGCCCGTGTACAGCAGTTCCCGGGAGAACAGCCAGGGCGCGGCGGTCTCGGGACCGCCGGGCAGGTCCAGGCGTACGGCGAACGGGTCGGCAGTGTCGTAGCTGAACCGGACCTCGAGCCCGAGTGCTTCCGCGTCGCTGATGACCAGCTCGATGGTCAGGTCGGTGTGCAGACGCCTGCTCCGGCCGGTGGAGTGCATGGCGCCTCCCGGTTGAGGTGGGTCGTGGGCTTCGCCCTGCGTGAAGCCCCGCATACCCGCTTCCGGGCGGGGGCGGCCGGTGGATGCGGCCGGCCGGCGTGTGTCGTGGGGCGCGGGAGAGTCCGCGGGCCGGTGGGGGACAGTGGGGGCCCGTGGGGTGCATCCGAGGCGCGGGCGCCGCCGGAAGAGACGGTGAGACGGGCGGGCGGATGATTTGCGCCCGCCCGGCACTGGGGGGCCTGGCACGCATCGGAAGGGATGTGTCATGAGGCTTCGCGACGAATGGCCGGTGGATCACAGGCTGGCCACGGTCTACCGGTACGGCGCCGGGCTGTGCGGCGCCGTTCTGCTGCTGTTCGGCTGTCTCGGCTTCGCCGACGAACTCAGCCCCTTCGGCACGGACGGCGCCCGTATCGCCGGCATGTCGACGAACGGACTGCTCAGTCTGATCTCCGTCCTCTTCGGGCTGCTGCTGGTGGGCGGCGCCGTGGTCGGCGGGAACTTCGCCTCCACACTGAACATGGCCGTCGGGACACTGTTCCTGCTGAGCGGGCTCGGCCACCTCTTCGTCCTGGACCGGAGCGCCAACATCCTCGACTTCGGCATGACCAACGTCCTCTTCACGTTCGTCATGGGACTGCTCATCCTCACCTTCGGGATGTACGGCCGGGTCACGGGCGGGCTCGCGCACGACAACCCGTACTGGCGGCGCCGCCACCCGCGGCAGGCGGCGCGGGAGTCCCTGGTCGCCCGGCGCCGGGAGCGGGCCCGGGCGGCCCTGACCCCGGTGCGGGACGCTGCCGGCGGGCTCCCGGCCGGCCCTCCGCGGCCGGGCGGCTGAACCCGGCCACGGAGCCGTCGCGGAGCCGTCGCGGAGCCGTCGCGGAGCCGTCGCGGAGCCGTCGCGGAGCCGTCGCGGAGCCGTCGTGAAGAGCCGCCGGAGTCCTTCGGCACCGGGACGGCGTCCTACGCCAGGGCCGCTGCCCGGCGCAGGACGCCGAGGCGGCCCCGGCTCGGGACGGTCCACAGTTCGTGGCCGCGCAGGCCCCAACGGCCCAGCAGTTCGTTGGCCGCGAGGAAGCCGCTGGTGGCGGCCCGTTCCATCAGGGCGACCGGCAGGCCGGTGCGGACCGTGTCGCCCGCGACGACCAGGCCGGGCGTGGGGGTGGCGACCGTGGGCCGGTCCGCGTGGCCGCCCACCGCGAACAGGGGGCAGTCGGCCCGCCACTCGTGACGGGCGTCCACCACCCCCGACCGGGCCGTCTCGGGGTAGAGCCGGTGCAGCTGTCCGAGCAGCTCCTTCTCGGTGGCCTCCCGGCCGGGACCGACGTCCTCGGGCACGGCGTAGGCGTGCAGCTCGACGACCGAGCCGCCGGTGCGGGCCGCCCACCGGGCCGCCTCGCCCTCCCAGGCGCTGAGCACGCTGACGTTGTCCAGCGCCCCGTAGCCGCTGGTGCCGAGGAAGCCCGGCCGGTCCGCGCGCACGGGCCGGTCCAGCCACAGACGGGACACCAGGAACGGCGGAGCGGTGCGCAGCCGCGCCACGCGCTCGCGCCACTCGGCGTCCCCCAGGTCGCCGCAACGGCCCACCAGGGCGCGCAGTCCCGCCGGGTCGAGGGCGAGCACGACCCCGTCGTACCGCTCCTCGCCGCTCGCGGTGGTCACGCCGTAGCCGCCGGACGGCAGGACGGTGACGCCCTCCACCGGCGTGTTCGTGCGTACGCGCGCGCGGAGCCGTTCCAGACGTGCGGCGATCGGGTCCCACAGTGCCTGCGGGAACGGTTCGCTGGGCACGTCGAACAGCAGTCCCTCCGCCGAGCCGAGGAAGTAGATGTGGAACATGAGCGCCATCTCCGCCGCCGACAGCGTCCGGGGATCGGCGAAGAAGCTGCGGGAGAACACCTCGAAGGCCAGGTGCCGGGCCGCCGCCGGGAAGCGGATCTCCTCCAGGAAGTCGTAGGCACTGACGTGGTCGAGCCGGTCGTACACCTCCGGCACCCGCACGTCGAGCAGCGGCAGCGCCGCACGCGGGCGCATCCGGACCAGGTCGCGCACGGCGAACGACTCGCTCAGCGCCACGAATCCGAGCGCGCTCAGCGGAGGTGTGCGCGGCACGTGCCGGAAGCTGTCCTGCCGGCCGCTGCCGTGCCGCAGCGGGTAGTCGGGCAGCCGGGTGAGGCGGTCCAGGACGGGATCGGTGCGGCGCAGCAGGGCCCGCAGGTTGTAGTACTGCCGGAAGAACGCGTGGAAGCCCCGGCTCATCGTCACCGTCGTGCCGTCGGCCAGCCGCGTGGACCATCCGGCCAGCCTGCCGCCGAGCTGCGCGTCGCGCTCCAGGACGGTGACCCGCACCCCGCGCTCGGCGAGCGCGGTGGCCGCCGTCAGCCCTGCGATGCCACCGCCCACGACCGCCACGCGCGGCGCGGTGGACTCCGGTGCTCGGGCGGCACCGGGCGGTGCGGGCAGCAGCCGGGCCAGCCGGTCCCGGCCGGGGCGGGGGCCGCGGACGGCGGCCGGGAAGGAGGGACGGCGCGGTGCGGTCATCGTGCCGTCCCCCCGTCGGTGGTGAACGGGCGGCGGGCGACGACGGTGTGGGTGATGCCGGTCTGCCAGCCGGGCAGCGGCAGCACCCGTACCCGTTCGAAGCCCGCCCGCTCCACCCGCCGGGCGAGCTGCCCTGCCGTGTCGAAGGAGACGACGCTGTGCCGCAGGTGCCGGTAGAGCGTGCCGTCGCCGAGCAGTGTGGCGACCGGCAGGACGAACCCGCCGCACACCGCGTTCCACACCGCCCGGTGCGCCGCCCGCCCGCTCAGCGCGTACTCGTGCACCGCCATCCGGCCGCCCGGCACGAGCAGCCGGTGGGCCTCGGCGAGCACCGCGTCCGGGTCGGCGGTGTTGCGCAGCAGGTAGGCGGCGAAGACCGCGTCGAACGGTCCGCGTACGCCGGCCGCGGCCAGTCGCTCCACCGGCGACTGCACGAAGCGCACCGGCGTCGGCCAGGGCCGCAGGGCCGCGCGTCGCAGCATGCCTGCCGACGCGTCGACGGCGGTGATGTCGGCGCCGGGCAGGACGGCGGCCAGGGCCGCCGTGGAGGCGCCGGTGCCGCAGCCGAGGTCGAGCACCCTGGGGGCCGGGCCGGGGCCGGCCAGTCCGAGGCGCCGCGCGGAGCGGCGCAGGTGGGCGTGGTAACCGGGATTCGCCGCCACGAGGGTGTCGTAGCTCCGGGCGGCGTGGTCGAACGCGGTCGCCAGCTCGGCGTCGCGCAACACGGGCATGCCATCTCCGTAAGAGGTCGTCGGGTGGGGAGGTCGTCGGGTGGGGAGGGGGGAAGGAGGAGGGGTGGGGAGGGGGGAAGGAGGAGGGGTGGGGACCGGGGGCCGGGTTGGGTGGCGGGCGGCTGGGGTCAGGCCCTTGAGGGCGAAGGGGTGGTGGGAGCACTGCGGCGCGAGGTGAACGGCAGGGCCAGCGCCGAGCCGAGCATCGCGGGGACGGGCACGTGCAGCCCGATGGACAGGTCTTCCGCCAGACCGGTGCGCCCGTCCAGGAAGCGCAGCAGGCGGGGTGTGGGCACGTGGGTGAACAGCCGCGTGAAGAAGGCCGGGCCGTCCACCCGGCCGTGGTCGAGGGCGTGCAGCAGCACCGCGTCCATGTATCGGGAGCGGGCCGAGTGGACGCGCGGTGGGACGGGGCGGCGCCCGGCGTGCAACGCGTCGGCCACCGCGCCCGTCTGTCGCTGCACGGCGCTGAAGGTGTAGCCGGTCGCCGGACGGGTGGCCCCGGCCGCGGCCCCGATCCGGAACACCGACGCGGCGGTCCGCCGCGGGAAGACCGCGTCCGTCATCGGGATCGCACCCTGTTCGCACTCCAGGACCTCGTGGTCGCCTGCGCCCAGGACCGCGCGAAGGTAGTGCCGCAGCGCGCGGTCGTAGGCGTCCCGGCCGAGCGGGTCGCGGGAGAACTCGGTGTACTCCACCAGTGCTTCGCGCGGGCCCGTGGGCAGGACGTAGCCGAAGGACAGACCGTGCGCGGGCTGCGGGGTGCGGAAGTCCATCAGCTCCACGGCACGGGGATCGAACACCGGGTGGCGGGTGCGTACGAACCAGCCGCGGAAGTGCTGCAGCAGCGTCGTGCGCGCCGGGGGCAACCGCTCGGGCGGCCGTGAGTCGAACACCCAGCGGGCGCGCACCGTCACCCGCTCGCCGTCGGCCCGGCGGGCGTGCACCACCGCCCCGCCGGGCGCGGACTCCACCCGATCGGCGACGGCTTCCACGGTCGTCACCCACGGGCTGGCCGCGAGCACCTGGCCGGCCAGGTCCTCCAGCGCGTCGGAGCGCAGCATCTTGTAGCGCAGCGGCTCGATCCCGGCGTCCACCGTCCGTCCGTCGCCGGAACGCACCCGCAGCCGCTGCCAGGAGGCGGTCAGGGCACTGTCGTACGGTCCCGCGTCCGCTTCCCAGAAGCACCAGGTGCGGCGCGGTGCGCGCAACGGCCCCGGCGGCGCCGCCAGCAGCACCGCCGTGACCCGGCGCGCGCCCGCGGGCGGGCGGGCCAGCCGAAGCGCGAGCGACAGGCCGGCGGCCCCGGCGCCCACGACGGCGACGTCCGACTCCACCTCCACGGCGGCTCCCTCCACGGCGGCTTCTTCCACCACGGCTCCTTCCACGACGGCTCCCTCCGCCGGACCGACGGCGCATGCGTCTCCCGGACCGACGGCGAATCCGTCTCCCGGACCGGCGGCGGCCCGAACAGTCTTCGCGCGCACCGGCCGTGGCGGATGCACCGGGGAGCGTGTCGTGCGGGTGGGTGCCCAGGGCGTCGGCATGTCCACCGAATGGTGCATCCGGCGGAGCCGTCCGCGCGGAATGTGTCTCGACGGACAGCGCGACCACTCCGGACAGCCGACAGGGGTCCGGATCACCGACCGGCGAGAGGATCCGCGATGCGTTCCACCCAGGCGATCGGCCGTCTCACGGCAGGTCCGCCGCGCAGGCCGCCCGCCGTGACCGGCCCCCACGGCACCGGGGAACCGGCCGCCTCCGGCGGCGCGCGCGCCGTGGACGAGGACGTGCCGGGCGCCGTCGGCCGGGAACTGCGCGAACTCCTCGCCGACCGCCTCGCCGGCTGCCACGGCCTGGACCCGGTGTTCGCACGGGACGTGGCCGAGCGGACCGCCGGCTTCACCCGACGCGGCGGCCGCCGCATCCGGCCCCGGCTGCTGTGGTGGTCGCTGCGGGCCTGCGGCGGCGGGGACCCGGCCCAGGTGCGCGTGGCCCTGCGGACGGCGGCGGCGCTGGAGCTGCTCCAGACCTGCGCCCTCGTCCACGACGACCTGATGGACCAGGCGGCCACCCGCCGCGGCGCGCCGGCGCTGCACGCCGACGTGACCGAGCAGTACGCCGGCACCGCCCCGGGCCCCGCCGCGCGACGGCTCGGCGCGTCCACCGCGGTGCTCGCCGGCGACCTCGCCCTGGCCTGGGCGGACGACACCGTGGCGGGACTGCTGCTGGAGCCCGGGGTGCCCCGCGACACCGCGTACCGACTGCACGAGGTGTGGCGGGCGATGCGCACCGAGATGGTGGCGGGCCAGTACCTCGACGTGCGCGGCCAGGCCGTGCCCTCCGGCGCCCCGGGCCGGTCGATCCGGGCCGCGTGCCTGAAGAGTGCCCTGTACACGGTGGAACGGCCCCTGCACCTGGGCGCGGTGCTCGCCGGGGCCGACGACGCCACCACCGGGACGCTGCGCCGCGCGGGACGCTGCGCGGGCCTCGCCTTCCAGCTCAGGGACGACCTCGACGACCTGTTCGCCGACCCCCGGGTCACCGGCAAGCCGTCGGGCGGCGACGTGCGTGAGGGCACCCCGACCTATCCGCTGGCCGTGGCCCGGACCTTCGCCACCGCCGCCGGCGACCACCACGCGCTCGGCGTGCTCGACCGCGTGATGGGCCGGCCCGACCTCACCGACGGCGAACTGGCCGAAGTGCGGGAAGTGGTGGCCGGCACCGGGGCCCGCGCCCATGTGGAGGCGCGGATCGCCCGGCTCGACCGGCGCTGCCTGCGCCACCTCGGCGAAGCCGCCCTGGAGCCGGACGCGGCCGGACGGCTGCGCGACCTGCTGGCCGAGGTCACCGGCACGGCAGGCCAGGTGCCCGAGCCGGCCGCGGGTCCGCGCGCCGCCGCTCTCGCCGTCACGGGAACGGAGGCGGGCCGGTGACCCGGACCATCGCGGGACCCACCGACCACGTGGTCGTGGTCGGCGCCGGACTGGCCGGTCTGTCCGCCGCCCTGCACCTGCTCGGCGCCGGCCGCCGGGTCACGGTCGTCGAACGCGACGCGCTGCCCGGCGGGCGGGCGGGCCGCATGGAGCTCGGCGGCTACCGGATCGACACCGGACCCACCGTGCTCACCATGCCGGAGATCGCCGACGAGGCGTTCGCCGCGGTCGGCGCCTCGCTGCGCGAGCGCGTCGAGCTGATCGAGCTGCACCCCGCCTACCGGGCGCGCTTCGCCGACGGCAGCACCCTCGACGTGCACACCGACGGCGAGGCCATGGAGGCGGAGATCGAACGGTTCGCCGGGGGCGCCGAAGCGGCCGGCTACCGCAGGCTGCGGCACTGGCTGGGACAGCTCTACCAGGCCGAGCGCGGCCGCTTCCTCGACGCCGACTTCGACTCGCCGCTGCAACTGCTCGGCCCCGACCTGGTCCGGCTCGCCGCGCTCGGCGGCTTCGGCCGCTGGGAGGCGCGGGTCGCCCGGCACCTGCGCGACGAGCGGCTGCGGCGCGTCTTCTCCTTCCAGGCCCTGTACGCCGGGGTGCCGCCCGAGCGGGCGATGGCCGCCTACGCGGTGATCGCCTACATGGACACCGTCGCCGGGGTGTACTTCCCGCGCGGCGGCATGCACGCCCTACCCCGGGCCATGGCCGACGCCGCGGCCGAGGCGGGGGCGGTGTTCCACTACGGGCAGGGGGTGACCCGTCTGGAACGCGCCGGTGAACGCGTCACCGCCGTGGTGACCGACGACCTGCGCATCCCCTGCGACGCGGTCGTCCTGACCCCCGAACTGCCGGTCGCCTACCGGCTGCTGGGTCGGGCCCCGCGCCGCCCGGCGCGGCTCAGGCACGCCCCGTCGGCGGTGGTCCTGCACGCCGGCTGCGACCGTACCTGGCCCGAACTGGCCCACCACACGCTGTCCTTCGGCGGTGCCTGGCGGCGCACCTTCCGCGAACTCACGCACACCGGCGAGCTGATGAGCGACCCCTCGCTGCTGATCACCCGGCCCACCGCGACCGATCCCGGCCTGGCCCCGCCGGGCCGCCACCTGCACTACGTCCTCGCGCCGTGCCCCAACACCGACATCGGGCCGGGCAGCGCCGACTGGACCGGGCTCGGCGCCCGCTACCGCGACGGCCTGCTGCGCGAACTCGACCGCCGCGGCCTCGCGGGCATCGCGGCCGCCATCGAGGAGGAGTGCCTGGTGACCCCCGCCGACTGGAGCGCGCAGGGTCATGCCGCGGGCACGCCCTTCTCCGCCGCGCACACCTTCGCCCAGACGGGTCCGTTCCGCCCGCGCAACCTGGTGCGCGGCACCGCCAACGCCGTCCTGGCCGGCTGCGGCACCACTCCAGGGGTGGGCGTACCGCCCGTCCTGCTGTCGGGGAAGCTGGCCGCGGCCCGCGTCACCGGCGGCACCCGCGTCCGCGCCACTGCCCGCCGGGTCGCCCGGCCGACCGTCGAAGGAGTACGACCGTGACCGCTCGCGAGCTGGACGCCGCTCGCATCACCGACCCGACACTGCGCGCCGCCTACGCCCACTGCCGAGAACTGAACGCCCGGCACGGCCGGACCTACTTCCTCGCCACCCGGCTGCTGCCGCCCGAACGGCGCCCCGCGGTGCACGCCCTGTACGGCTTCGCCCGCTGGGCCGACGACATCGTCGACTCGCTCGAGGACGGCCCCGGCGTCCCCACCGGCGGCGTGGCGGCGCGGCGGGCCGCCGCCCTCGACCGTCTGACCGACGACCTGACCCGGGGTCTGGCGGGCGGCCCGGCGGCCGACCGGACGGGCGTACGGGACGCCGCTCCGGTGGTCACCGCCCTCGCCGACACCAGCAGCCGCTATGCGATCGAGCGGAGCCACTTCACCGATTTCCTCGCCTCCATGCGCAGCGACCTGACGGTCACGGAGTACGCCGACTACGCGGCGCTGCGCGGGTACATGCACGGCTCGGCGGCGGTGATCGGCCTGCAGATGCTGCCCGTCCTCGGCACCGTGGTGCCGCGCGAGGAGGCCGCCCCGTACGCGGCCGAACTGGGCGTCGCCTTCCAGCTCACGAACTTCCTGCGGGACGTCGGCGAGGACCTCGACCGCGGCCGGGTCTACCTTCCGCAGGACCTGCTCGCCGCGCACGGCGCCGACACCGCGCTGCTGCGCCGCTGCCGGCAGGAAGGCCGCACCGACCGCAGGGTCACGGAGGCCCTGCGCGCCTTCGCCGAGCTGACCCGCGCCGCCTACCGGCGTGCGGCGCCCGGCGTGCCGCTGCTCGACCCCGTCGCCCGGCCCTGCATCCACACGGCGTTCGTGCTCTACGGCGGCATCCTGGACGCCGTCGCCGCGGACGGCTGGGCGGTACTGACCCGTCGCGCCGTGGTTCCCCGCAGACGCCGCGCGCTGGTCGCCGCCGACGGTCTGCTCCGGGTCGCCGCGGCCCGGCTGGCCGCCCGCCGCGAACCCGCCGCCGCGCCCACCCCCTGCGAGGAGGCCGCATGACGTCCGACCGTACGCCCCGGCGAGCACGCCTCCCCCTGCGACTGCGCCGAGACCCGGTCGCCTGGGAACGCCAGCGCCCGACCTGGCGCGAGGCCCGGCCCGCGCTCATCGCCGATGCCCTCAAGCGGGCACAGCAGCGGCCCAGCGGCAACTGGTACGTCGTCGGGGCCGCCCGCGACCTTTCCGGGGACCGCCCGCTGGCCCGCACCGTCGCGGGCCAGGAGGTGGTGCTGTGGCGCGACGCCGAAGGCCGTCTCGTCGCCGGACCCGGTGTCTGCCCGCACCTGGGGGCGCCGCTGCGGGACAGCCCGGTGCGGTGCGGCACACTCGTCTGCCACTGGCACGGACTGGCCCTGGACGGCGGACCGTTCGGCGGCTGGGAGCCCTGGCCCGCGTACGACGACGGGGTGCTGCTGTGGGTGCGGCTGGACAGCGCCGGGGGCGAGGAGCCCATGCCTCGGCCGCCGGTGCCCGAACGGCCCGCCGCGGCCGGCGCGCTGACCGCGGTGTACACCGGGCAGGGCGTCTGCGAACCGGCGGACGTGGTCGCGAACCGCCTCGACCCCTGGCACGGGGCCTGGTTCCACCCCTACTCGTTCGTCGACCTCAGCGTGGTGGACTCTCCTGGCCGGGACGACGGCGAGGACGCGTTCACGGTCGACGTCTCCTTCAAGGTCGCCGGCCGGCTCGTCGTGCCGGTCCGCGCGGTGTTCACCGCTCCGGGCCCGCGCACGGTCGTCATGCGGATCACCGGTGGCGAGGGTGAGGGCTCCGTCGTGGAGACCCACGCCACCCCGCTGGGCCCGGACAGTCTGGGCAGGCCGCGTACCGCGGTGGTGGAGGCGGTCGTCGCCACGTCCGAGCGCCGGGGCTTCGCCGTGGCCCGCCGGACCGCCCCGCTGCTCCGCCCCGCCATGCGCTACGCGGCGGGCCGTCTGTGGCGCGACGACCTGGCCTACGCCGAACGGCGCTGGGAGCTGCGCTCCACGGGGCGCTTCCCCGGGTGAGTTGGCGACGCGGCGCCGCCGTTTGACCTTGACACGGTGACAAGGTCTTCACTGCCGCCCCAGGAGGTGGTCCCGATGGCCATGAAGAGACAGGACACGGATGCGATACGCCTGCTCCAGGCACTGGAGGACAGTCACTCGTCCGTGCGATTGCAGGCCGCTCTGGCGGTCGGTTCGGCGCCCGACCCGTGCTTCGTCGACACGCTGGTCGAGCGCTGCGCGATCGAGCCCGACTTCTTCGTCCGTGACATGCTGACCTGGGCGCTGACTCGCCACCCGGTGTCCCTGGTGCTCCCCGCGCTGCTGCGCGAGGTCCGCTCGGAACGTGCCCAGGCGCGCAGCCAGGCGCTGCACACGCTGTCCAAGATCGGGGACCGGCAGGTGTGGCCGGCGATCACGCGGGCGCTGTTGTCGGACGCCGACGACGAGGTGGCGAGGAGCGCCTGGCGGGCCGCGGTCGTCCTCGTACCGGACGGCGAGGAACCGGGCCTGGCCACGGTGCTGGCGACGCAGCTCGGGCGCGGCGCGCAGGAGACGCAACTGAGTCTCAGTCAGGCGCTGGTCGCCCTGGGCGACGTGATCACGCCGACTCTGCGGGGCGCGACGGCGAGCCCCGACCCGCTCGTGCGCGCGCACGCCCTTGCCACGCACCGGCTGCTGCGGGACCCGGACACCGGTTTCGAGGCGGCGATCGAGGAGGCCAAGCGGACCGTGGCGCTCACCGGGGCGCCCCAGGGCGGATGATGACACCTGTGTTGATCGGTGAGGTGTCGCGACGGTCCGGCGTCAGTGCCCGCATGCTCCGGCACTACGAATCGCTGGGTCTGGTGCGGCCGTCGGGCCGTACGGGCTCTGGTTATCGGGAGTACTCCGGCGACGACATCCGGCGGATCTTCCACATCGAGAGTCTGCGGTCGCTGGGCATGTCACTGCGCGAGATCGGGCGGGCGCTCGACGAGCCCGGGTTCACGCCTTCGGCGCTCGTCGCCGACCTCGTCCGGCAGGCGCGCGACCGCATCGCGGCCGAGACCGAGCTGCTCACGCGCCTCCGCCGCATCGACGCCGCGGAGCCCGCGGGCTGGGAGGACGTCCTCCAGATCGTCGCCCTCCTCCAGGCGCTCGGGGCGCAGAGCGCGGGGGTGCGCCAGCGCGCCGCACTGTCCTCCGCCGACGAGGTCCCGGTGCCGGTGGAGGCCCTGGTCGAGGCCGCGCTCGACGAGACGGAGCCCAACGTCGCCGGAGCCCTTCGCTGGGCGCTGGTGCGATCCGGCGACGCGGCCGGTCCGGCACTGCTCGCGAAGGGCCTCGGCTCACCGGTGCCGGCGGTACGGGAACGCGCGGTCCGGTCTCTCGCCGAGATCCCCGGTGACGAGGCGACCGCCCGGCTGCGTGACGCACTCGCGGACCCCGACGTGACGGTCCGCGGACACGCCGCTCTCGCGCTCGGGACACGCGGCGTGATCGACGCGGTCCCCACACTCGTCGACATGATCGTGACGGGGCGGAACGACACGGACGCGGCCGACGCGCTGGGCATGCTCGCGACCGACGCGCTGACGGCGGAGCAGATCGCGGCCCGACTGGTGGACCGGCTCGCCCACGGAACCACTGACGCGCCTGCGCGCGGCCGGCTGACCCAGGCGCTGGCGGACATCCCCGGGAGCACGGCGTCGCGTGCCCTGGTGGAGCTGTCGCACGACGAGGACCGTGCCGTGGCACTGACCGCGGCGTACCTTCTTCAGCTCCGCGACGTGCGGTGAGTGGGCGGGTGTCCTCACGGCGACGACGGTCGGGCCGGCGTCTTCGTCTGGTTGAGGTCGCCGATCGTGTTCCACAGCAGCTGCGCCCGCCCGCGGTGCTGCTGCGCAAGGTGGTGCGCGCCCGCGGCGGCCTCGAGGTCGCCGATCAGTTGCCAGCAGGTGGCCTCGTCCTGGCGGTCGCCGTGCCGGTGGAAGAGGCCCGCCGCGCGCTCCAGCGCCGGGCTCGCCCGGTCCCGGTCGTGTCGCCCCGCGTACACGCGGCCGACTTCCAGCAGTGTGTACGCGGCGCACCGCTCGTCGGCCAGTTCCTCGAAGGTGGCCAGCGCCTGCCCCAGACAGCGCAGCGCCTCGTCGGGGTCACCGCGTCGGTCGTGCAGCCGGCTGTACCGCCGCAGCACCACGGCCACGCGGTGGTCGTCGCCCAGCGCCCGTGCCTGGCCCAGGGCCCCGTCGAACCATGACTCCGCCTCTTCGATTTTGCCCTGCATGAGCTTCATGACGCCCATGGAGCAGGACAGTTGGGCTTCGACGACCCGGTCGCCCGCACCGATCGCGATGGCCAGCGCGTGCTCGACGCGTTCGAGGGCTTCATCGTCACGGCCCTGCACCCGGCTGACCGTGGCGAGCGTGGCGACGGACAGCGCCTCGCCGCGTTTGTCCCCACCCTCCTGGCACAGTCCGAGGGACGACTCCAGGGCCCGGGTGGCCCGTTCGAACTCGTCCTGGTAGATGTACAGCTGGCCGAGACCGCGCAGCAGCACCGATGCGCCGTGCACGTTGCCCGCGGCCTCGACCGCCTCCAGCGCGAGCCGGTGCCCGTGCTGCCAGTCCTGGTACAGACACCGGTGGTCGTAGTAGGTCGCCGCGCCCGCCGCCAGCTCCCAGGCCAGCTCGTCCTGGCCCCAGTCCACGGCCAGTTTCACCGCGCCGAGGAGGTTGTCGCGTTCCGCGTCGAACCAGCCGAGCGGGTCGGCCGCGAACCGGCCTGCGACCGCGTCGGGCAGCGACCGGCGCGGTGCCGTACCGGGCGCGGCCGCCAGCAGCCCGGCCGGCGGCAGCCGGTCGGTGCCGCGCCCGACCAACTCTAGCCAGACGGACAGCACCCGGATGATCGCGTCCCGCTTCTCCTCCGTGGGCAGCGAGGCGGCGATCTCGACGGCACAGGTCCTGATCAGGTCGTGCAGCCGGTAGCGCGGCTCACCGAGGGCATCGGTGACGGTCAGCCGCACCAGGCTGGCGTCGACGAGGGTGTCCAGCACTTCTTCGCCGTCCGGGCGGTCCAGCAGCGGGCCGACCACCCAGCCGGGCAGGGTGTAGGGGCCGAGGAGGCCGAGGAGGCTCAGCGCGCGCACCGCGTCGGCCGGCAGCAGCCGTAGGCTCAGCTCGACGCTGGCGCGCACGCTGAGGTCGCCGATCCTCAGTTCGGCCAGCCGTCGTGACTCGTCCTCGATGCGTTCCCGCAGCACCCGCAGCGGCCAGGCGGGGCGGCCCGTGAGCTTGCCGCTGGCGATCCGGATGGCCAGCGGCAGATTGCCGCAGCAGTCGAGGATCGCGTCGGCCTCCCCCGGTTCCCGCCCGACCCGCCGCCGGCCGACGATTCCGGTGAACAACTCCCGTGCCTCCGCACGGCTCAACACGTCCAGGTCGATGTGACGGGCACCGGGAAGCTGGGTCAGCAGGGTGCGGCTGGTGATCAGCACGGCGCAGCCCTCGGCGCCGGGCAGCAACGGCAGCACCTGATCGGCGTGACCGGCATCGTCCAGCACCACCAGCATGCGGCGGTCCACCAGCAGCGACCGGTAGAGCGCGGCTCGCTCGGCGAGTCCGTTCGGGATCGCGCTGCCGGTGATCGAGAGCGCACGCAGTGCTTCGGCCAGCATCAGGCCCGGGTCCCGTGGCTGATCCGATGTCGCCGCGAGGTCGAGGTAGAGCTGGCCGTCCGGGAAACCGGCGCTGGCCAGCCGCGCGGCATGCGTCACCAGGCAGGACTTGCCGACACCGGGACCGCCCACGACGACGACCACCGGGGCCCGGTTCGGCGCCGATCCGTCGAGCAGCCCGGCGATCTCGGCCAGCGCCTCGGTCCGGCCCACGAAGTCGGGTACGTCGTGGGGAAGTTGCCGTACCGGCAGCGCCATCGCCGGCCCGGGGACCGGCGGGGCGGGGCTCTGCGGTGGCGTGGGCGAGGGCGAGGGCGAGGGGGCGTGCGCCGGGACGGTGGCCGCCAGGTCGGGATCAGCGGTCAGGATGCGCTGGTGCAGCGCCCGCAGCGGGGCGGCGGGGTCGACGCCGAGTTCGTCGGCCAGGGTCCGGCGTAACCGCTCGTACACCTGTAGCGCCTCGCCCTGTCGTCGGCACCGGTACAGGGCGACCATCAGGTGTTCGGCGGCCTGCTCGTCGTAGGGGTGGTCCCGGAGCAGGGTGGCCAGTTCGTCGATGACCTCTCGATGACGCCCCAGGTCGAGTTCGATGGCCAGGCACTGCCGCTGCGCGGCGGCGCGACTCTCGTTCAGCCGTGCCGCATCGATCGCCAGGGCCTGACCCGGAATGTCGACCAGGGCGTTTCCGCGCCAGCAGGCGAGCGCCCGCCGCAGCGCGGCCGCCTTCTCGACCGGGGCCGTGTGCTGTGCGCAGACGTGACGCCCGTGCTCGAACTCCAGCAGGTCGAGCTGGTCCTGGTCCAGGTGGATCTCGTAGCCGCCGCGCCGCGTGCTGATCAGGGAGGCGGGTGCTCCGCAGGCCCCGAGGTTGCGGCGCAGTCCGGAGACGGCGTCCTGGACCTGACGGACCGCGGTGGCGGGCGCGTCCGTGTCCCACATCACGGCGACGAGCCGTTCCATGGCCACGACCTTGTTGGCGTCGATCAGGAGCGCTGCCAGCATCTTTACCTGCCGTGGCCCGTTCAACGGGACCGCGCGTCCGGCGATCTGGGCGTGCAGCGGCCCCAGTAAGCCGAATCTCATGCTCCCCCTGCTGCGTGACGATGAGCGCCGCTCCCCCGGGCTGACCTCGCACCAGGACGAATCTAGGACGGCCGACGCATCTGTGTCCATAGCGTCTCCGCGGCACGGCTCCAACGGCAGGCCTGACCGGGGACACCGGGGTGCGCCGGGGCCGGCTGGATCGGGACGGTCGAGGGCCGGGGTCAGGGCTCGACGAGGCCGGCACGGATCGCGTAGCGGGTGAGTTGCAGCCGGTCGCGCAGGCCGAGCTTGCGCAGCACGTTCTCCCGGTGCCGGTGGACGGTCTTGATGCTGATGAAGAGCATCTCCGCGATCTCCTTGGAGGTGTGGCCCTCGGCGACGAGTTTGAGGACCTCCTCCTCGCGCGCGGTCAGCACCTGCTCGGGCGGCTCCTCGCCGTTGCGGAGCCGGTCCAGGTAGGTGCGGACGAGCGCCGTGACCGCGCCCGGGTACAGGAAGGGCTCGTCGCGCATGGCGGCCCGGCATGCGGCCACCAGATCGAGGTCCGCGACGGACTTGAGCACGTATCCGCCGGCGCCGGCCTTGAGCGCCTGGAAGAAGTACTGCTCGTTGTCGTGCATCGTCAGCATCAGCACGCGCACGCCGGGCTTCAGCGCGAGGAGTTCCCGGGTGGCCTGCAGGCCGGTCATCCGGGGCATGGCGATGTCCATCACGGCCAGGTCGACCTCATGGGTGCGGGCCAGTTCGACGGCCTCCGCGCCGTCTCCGGCCTCGGCGACGACCTCGAGGTCCGGCTCCCGGTCCAGAATGAGCCGCACCCCACGGCGTACGAGGGCGTGGTCGTCGGCGAGGAGGATGCGGATCACGGAGGTGTGGGGCGTGGTCATGGCTGCTTCCTGAGGTGGGGCACGGTCAGTCGGACCGTCGTACCGGCCTGCGGCCGGCAGGTGACATCCAGCGTGGCCCCGATCAGCAGGGCCCGCTCGCGCATCCCGCGGATCCCTGCCCCTTCGCGGGCGACGCCCATTCCTCGGCCGTCGTCGGTGACGGCCAGCACCACCGCTTCGTCGGTGCGCCGCAGGCTCACTTCGACCCGTTCGGCTTCGGCGTGGCGGGCGGCGTTGGTCAGGGCTTCCTGGGCGACGCGGTAGAGCACGAGTTCCGTCTGCTGGTCGAACACGGGCAGGCCGGTGTCGAAGCGGCGCACCACGCCCAGTCCGGCATGCGTAGCGAACTCACTGGTCAACGAGGTGAGGGCGCTGACCAGACCGAGGTCCTCCAGCGCGCCCGGCCGTAGTCGACGCACCAGACGGCGCACCTCGTCCAGGCTTCCCCTGGTGATCTCCTGGGCTTGCCGGAGTTCACCGCGCAGCGGCTCGTCCGCCTCGCCCGCGGCCCGCCCGAGCGCCAGCAGGATCGCGGTCATGCTCTGGCCGACCTCGTCATGCAGTTCCTGGGCGATGCGACGCCGTTCGGCTTCCTGGGCCAGCAGCGCGCGGGCACTGCTGGTGGCCCGTTCGTGCTCGAGACGCTCGAGCATGGCGTTGAAGGTGCGGATCAGCTCGGCCGTCTCGCCGCGGCCCCCTTCCGGCAGCCGCTGGCCGGGGCGCAGCAGGTCCACGGTGGCCATCAGCCGGGTGAGCCGGTCGAGCGGGGTCAGGCCGATCCGCAGCAGGGCCGCGTTGGCGACCAGCATGACGACGAGACCGGCCACGAGGACGACCGCCTCGGTCAGCACCACTGGCACGGAGACGGTCACCGGCGCCCACAGCAGCAGTGCTGTGGCGCTTCCCAGCACCAGCGCGTTGAGCGCGAAGATCCGCCAGAACAGGGACACCGGTATGACGCCTCTCCTTGGGTGACACGGTTCCGTCTCCACTGTCGGTCACCGCACACCCCGAGCGTGCACCGCGGCGCCTGGGTCCTCGACCGGTCCGGTGTCCAGACTGCCCGCTGCCCGCTCGCCCGTCGATGGGCTCCGATGCCCATGTCCGGGGCCAGGCCCGGCCGCGCCGCGCCGCGCTGCGTGCTGGGCGGCCCACAGATGGGTATCGCGCCCGATGGTTTGCGCGCGGCGCCGCGGCCAGGGTGGGAGCATGACGCCCGACACACCCCGGACCGGGACCCGCCGAGCACGGCTGAGGCCCGACGACGCCCTGGAACGCCTCGCACACGAACGTGCCTCCCGCCTCACCCAGTTGCAGGCTCTCCACGAGGCCGGGCCCGGCGCGGCGGAACCGGCGACGTCCACGCAGAAGGACACGCTCCAGCGCGTCCTCACCGAGGTCGAGGCCGCTTGCGCCCGCGTCCGGGACGGCACCTACGGCGTCTGCCTGAAGTGCTCCAGATCCATCCCCGTGGAACGCCTGGAGATCCTGCCCCACACCCCGTTCTGTGTCCCCTGCCGGCGCGGCAGCGCCTGATCCGCACCGCATCCGTCGGCTCCCCCCTCTCCCCGCCCTGTTCAGGAGGTGGCCTGGTGGACCACCAGATCATCGACGTCCGCACCTCGACCCTGTCCGTCGAGGACCTCGCCGCACTGCGTGCGAACCTGCGCGAGCAACGGCTGTTCCGCCAGGAACAGCTCCAGCAGCTGTCGTCCGCCGCACCGACCCGCGCCGACGCGTTCCTCGACCGGCGGGCCGCCGCCCAGATCGAGGTCCGCGTCAAACTCGCCGCCTCCGCCCGCATGGTCCTGGCCGATGTCGAAGCCGCTCTCACGCGGCTGGACCAGGGCTGCTACGGGAACTGTGACCTGTGCCGGAAGCCCATCACCCGTGAACGACTGATGATCGTGCCGCAGGCCCGCCACTGCACCCGCTGCCAGCAGGTCAGGGAGGCCGGCCGATGACCACCGCGGCCGGCTCCCGACGCGTGGGCACCGGCCACCGTTCGTGGCCCTGGTGCCGGCAGTGCACCGGCATCGCCCTCGATCTGGGCAGCGCCCGCACCCGCGCCTGGACGTCCGGGCGACGCACGATCCTCGACGTGCCCACGGCCACCGTCCCGGGTGACCGCGCCACCCACCCCGTCCAGCGCGGCACCATCGTGGACACCCCCGTCACCGCCCCGTCGGCACCCCCCGCCACAGCCGCCGACGTGGACGCCCATGTGCGCTCGGCCCTCCACCTGCTCAGCGCCGATCCGGCCGTGTCCCGGCTCGGGCTGCGGTCCGACTCGCTGAGACACCTCGCCGACGCCGACACTCCGACCGGCGCCGACACGGCCCGCCGGGTGCTGCGCGCCCTGCTGACCGCACGTGATCCAGGTCCGCTGCCGGAGGGAGCGGACCGGGAACTGGATGCGCTCCTCGGCGCGGAGCGGCAGCTGCGGCCCGCCGTCGTGGCACGCGAACTGCCCACGATCGCGGAGGAGTTCCCAGGAACGTCCGTCCGCGTCCCGGCCGAGGCGGTGCTGTGGCGGGGAGACATCACCACCCTGTCCGCGGATGCCGTGGTCAACGCGGCCAACAGCCGACTGCTCGGCTGCTTCCGCCCGCTGCACCCGTGCGTCGACAACGCCCTGCACAACGCCGCCGGACCGCACCTGCGCGACGACTGCCATACGATCGTCGCCGGGCAGGGAGCCGCCGAACCCACCGGCACAGCCAAGATCACCCGGGGCTACCACCTGCCGGCCCGTCACGTGCTGCACACCGTCGGACCCGTCGTCCGGGGCCGCCCGCACCCGCGCGACGCGCAGGCGCTCGCCTCCTGCTACCGGGCCTGCCTGGACCTCGCCGCCGAGGTGGAGAGCATCCGCACGCTCGCCTTCTGCTCGGTCAGCACCGGCGTCTTCGGCTACCCCAAGGAGGAAGCCGCACCGGTCGCGCTGCGCACCGTCGCCGAGTGGGTCGCAGCCCACCCTGGACGGTTCGACCGCGTGGTGTTCACCGTGTTCGGGGACGACGACGAACGGGCCTACCGGCACGCCCTCGACGCAGGCCGCGGTTGAGGCGAATTCCTGGCGCCGCCGCTCGCCGTCGGGCCAACCGAGGAGGCGGGCTCCGGTCACCGCGGTCTGCTGAACAGATCCCGGCCGTGCGGAGCAGACCGCCCGCTGGGCCGACGACGTCAAGACCGCGTACGTCCGCACCCGGGCGCTGGGCGGCCCCGAGGACGACCGGCTCACGCGCGCGATCGCGGCCCTGGGCCTGCTCGCGGACCGGATCGCCGCCGTCGGGTCCGCCGTCACCCGTGCCGCCGGCCCGAGCCGCTCCACCGCCGAACCGGCGTCCCACCACGCGGTGGACCCGCCGAAACGCGCTGCGTGAGGCGGCGGGTGAGGTGGGGGTCGGTCGCTGTGGCGACCGCAGTGTCAGCGGGAGTGATCGCCGTCCAGCGGCTCGGGTCGCCGGCCCCGTCTCCGGGCTCGCGACCTACCATGTCCGCCACCAGGACCGGCACCTGGACCAGGCCGACATCGCCGCCGTGCGGGCCAGAAGCGCCGGCTCCGGCGACGGTCCCCACGGCGAACGCCCGCCGGTCTTTGCCGCTGACGTCAATCTGGGCGCGATTCCTCATTGCCGCCCTGCGGGCGCCATTCGAAGAGCAGGATCGTCGCGTCGTCCCGGAACTGGTTGCGCTGGTAGTCGAGGATGGCGTGGATGAGCAGCCGCAGCACCTCGGCCGGTCGCTGACCGGCGGCGTTGGAGCGGATGATGAAGTCGGTGAACCGGTCGAGGCCGAACTCGGCACCGTCCGCGTCCCGCGCCTCCACGACACCGTCGGTGTACAGCAGGACGCAGTCACCCGGTTCCAGTTTCGTCTCGTGGACCCGTCGGACCGCCGGGGCGAGTGGGCCGGCGAGGCCGAGCGGCGGCTGCGGGGGGCTGTCCAGCGCTCCGGGGAGCACGCGCTCGTCACGGATCAGCAGCGGTGGGGGGTGCCCGCAGTTCACCCAGTGCAGCACTCCGGTCTTCGTGTCGAGCCGGCACAGCACACCCGTGCAGAAGTGGTCGGGCAGCCACTGGGCGACCGCCTGGTCGACGGAGCCGACGACGTCGCCCAGGTCTCCCCCGCCGCGGCGCGTGTTGCGGGCCGCGGCCATGGCGACCGACGTGGTGAGGCCGGCGGTCAGGTCGTGGCCCATGCCGTCGAGAATCATCGTGTTCAGCACGTGCTTGATCACCGAGTGGTCGAAGGCGTCGCCTGCGATGTCGTACGCCGGTTCGAGGACCGCGGTCGAGACGCACCTCGTGGTGCCGATGGTGCGTGGCGGCAGGAAGGCCCGCATCATCTCGGTGGGCAACCGCATGGGTGCGGTACGGGTGCGGGCGGCGAGCCAGTCGCTGTAGGCACGCTTGGAGGTGATCAGCATGGCCAGCAGGTGGGCCAGCATCCGGGCGCGACGCATCAGCAGTCCGTCCAGCGAAGCGGTGCGCACTCCCAGCACGCCCAGCCGCTCCGCGCCGTCGACCAGGGGTATCCAGACGACCAAGCCGTCATCCGCGTCGGACACCCGTGAGGAGATGGTCCGGTACGCCCAGCCGGCCGTCGAGCCCTCCACCGGCAGCGACACCAGGGTCTCATCGAGGGGGATGAGGAGCCGTTGCTGCAGGTCGGCGAGGTAGATGCGCGCGGTGCCCAGGCCGAGGGCCGCTGCGCACCTGTCGGCCAGGGCGGGCAGTTCGACCGGCAGGGCCGTCTGTGCCTCGGTGATCAGCCGTTCCAGCCGGCTCTCGTCCGGGGCGGGGTCGGAATCGGCCCCGGCGTGCGGTGGGTCGGGCACGGAGATCACCCCTTCCCTGCCAGTCTCACACCGACCGTCCTCTTCCACATCCGAGGAGCAGGGACGGCGCGGCGGCGGCAGACCGTGGCCGGACCGCGAGGGCCGGCGTAGATCCCGCAGGGCGGGGCACTTGATCACTTGCTCGACGTCGTCCGGTGCCGCAGGCAGCGGACGACCGTTGATCGAACCCGTTCTTCGCGGTGGCGTCCCGGTGCCTTGCGAGCTGTGCCTGTGTGAAAGGAACCCCCATGATCCTTCCGGCGGAGAAGGAACTGCGCGCCGTACTGGCCAAGTTCGCCCAGGCCCGTATCGAACACGATGTACGTCCGACCGGACGCACCAGCAGGGCACTCGAAGACGCCACCTACACCTTGTGCGCGCTGACCGGAGCCCGCACCGTCGATCAGGCGCTGCCCGCCGCGGACGCGCTCCTGCAGCGCTACCGCGCAGACCGTGACGCCACCCGGCAGAAGAGCTCGACCCTGGCGGCCTGAAACAGCCATCGGGCAAGGCCAGGCGCCGTGCCGTCGGGCGCAGCGGGCGAGGTCCCGGTCACGCACCGCGGAACGCCGTCGATTCCTTACCCTGGCGGCATGCGCATGCGTCCCACCCTGAGCTGGACCCCCGGCGCGGAACTGCCACCGGGCACCACCGATCTGCGGCCCGTCGTCGACGCGCTGAGCGCCGGCGGTGTGCTGGTGCTCAGCGGGGCGGGCATCTCCACCGAGTCGGGGATCCCCGACTACCGGGGCGAGGGCGGGAGCCTGAGCCGGCACACCCCGATGACCTACCAGGACTTCACCGGGAGCGCCCACGCCCGCCGCCGGTACTGGGCGCGCAGCCACCTGGGGTGGCGCACCTTCGGGCGGGCCCGCCCCAACGCGGGGCACCTGGCGGTGGTCGCGTTCGCCCGGGACGCCCGGATCACGGGTGTGATCACCCAGAACGTCGACGGTCTGCACCAGGCCGCCGGCAGCGAAGGCGTCGTGGAGCTGCACGGCAGCCTGGACCGGGTCGTCTGCCTGTCCTGCCGCGCCTTCAGCCCGCGCCGCGAGCTCGCCCGGCGGCTGGAGACCGAGAACCCTGGCTTCGACCCGGTGGCCGCCGGGGTCAACCCGGACGGCGACGCCGACCTCACCGACGCCCAGGTGGGAGACTTCCGCGTCGTGCCGTGCGCCGACTGCGGGGGCGTCCTCAAACCGGACGTGGTGTTCTTCGGCGAGGCGGTGCCGCCGCAGCGCGTCGAGCACTGCCGGCGCCTGGTCCGCGAGGCGACCTCGCTGCTGGTCCTCGGCTCGTCGCTGACGGTGATGTCGGGGCTGCGGTTCGTCCGTCAGGCGGCGCAGGAGGGCAAGCCGGTGCTGATCGTCAACCGCGACCCCACCCGGGGCGACCCCCACGCCCTCACCCGGGTCGCCCTTCCGCTGGGAGCGGCCCTGACCACCGTCGCCGACCGGCTCGGCATCCCGGTCGGCGGGCCGGCCGACTGAGCCCTCGTCCGGCGGGTATCCGCAGCCGTGAGCGAAGGGAGACCTGGCACATGGCAGCGGATGCGAACTCCGCCAGGATCACGGGGAAGGTCCAGGGCCGGGACATCGTCCTGTCCGGGCGCCCGTCGAAGGACGAGATCCGGGACACGGTCTGGTGGTGGCAGGGCGACGGCCACGAGTACGACGACTCCTGCACCGATGTGATCGCGACTCTCGGCGGCTACTACCAGGTCCCTAGGGACTCCCGGACCCCCGAGGCCGTCGACCTGGTGAACCTGGTGCACACCGAGCTGAGCCCGGCGGACTGACGAACGTCGAGGCCGGGTTCGGGGCGTTGTTCCCTGCTGCGTGCCGCCTGGAGTCGTGCCCTGTCCGCGACGCCGCGCCGTTGTTACGGCCACCGGGGGCAGGGCACCCGTCGGCCATGGCATTCGCACACGGCACGCACGGCTCGCGCGGGTCCGGCAGGGGAACGGCCGCGAGGCGGCCACCGTCAGCAAGATCGGCAAGGGGCACCCGCTCAAGCACCGGGCGCTCGACCTGGCGGCCGGCGCCGTACAGCGGAAGTATCCGCTGGAGGCGATGAGCACGTATCTCAACGGCTTCCACCTGTACGCCCACGACATGGGCCGTCAGGTGGAGGCCACGCACTTCTGCTTCCATCTCCGGCACGACCTGCACCAGTGCGTGATCTTCGACCGCAACGCGCCCGACGCCCGGCTGATCGGCATCGAGTACCTCATCGGTGAGGAGCGCTTCCGCGGCTTGCCCGCGGACGAGAAACGGCTGTGGCACAGCCACCACTACGAGGTGAAGTCCGGCATCCTCACCGCCCCCGGCATCCTCGACATGGCCGAACACGCCTATTTCGAGGACCTGGTGACCACGTACGGGAAGACGTTCCACACGTGGCAGTACGACCGCGACGACTTCCCCTACGGCATTCCGCAGTTGATGATGGGCTTCACCGGGGACGGACAGGCGGCGGACGAGCTGATCCAGGCGCGGGACGAAGAACTGGGCGTCTCGACGTCTCGCAAGCGGCAGAAGCGGGCGGACATTCCCACGCCGGAAGTGGCGCAGGGTGCCAACGTCTGGGAAAGCGGCCGGACGGTGCAGACACGCGTCGAGGAGCTGGATTTCAAACGCTGAGCCGCAGGCCGGCACATCGGACTGACGCGCACTCCGGCCGAAGCCCGCACGGGGCGCCACCCTCTTCGGGTCGGTGCCCCGCGGCTGTGTCCGGGCTCGGTCAGTGGGCCGGTGTGAGCGCGACCTCGTCCGAGGACAAAGACTGCGTGGCTCCCGGCTGGGGGCGGCCTCAGGCGTGGTGGTGGTGCCAGCTGTACCGACTGATGGCCCGGTGCAGTTCGGTCCGTTCGGGTGGGGGGAGGTCGCCGCCCTGGGCGAAGGCGAGGATGTGCTGGGCGATGGTGGTGAGTTTGGTGTTGGTGCGCTGGGAGACGTCCCGCAGGCCCCTCCAGGCTTCCTCCGCGGGGAGCCGGCCCAGGACCATGACGACGCCGATGGCCTGATCGATGGTGGCGTGCGAGGTGACGGCCCGCTGGAGCTGGCCGCACTCGGCTTCCAGCCGGTCGTTCTCGACGGCGAGATCGGTGGCGGACAGGAGCGTGAGCGGGCGCGTCCGGGAGAGCACGAAGAAGGCTGCCATGAGTCGTCGCCAATGGGTGTGGGGGGAAGCGTCGTACGGGCGCTTTGGGCTCTCCCTCAATTTCCCGGAGGTCCGTTCCGTATGCCCGTCGCAGCTCCGTGTGCTCCTTGCGGCGACCCCGGAGGCATGCCTCGTCACGTCAGCGGGCGTGCGCGAGATCGGCGAGGGCGTGGTCCAGCATGTCGACGAAGAAGTCGGCCGCGGCGATGTCGATGCAGAGCGGCGGCTTGATCTTGAGGATGTTGAGATGGTCCCCGGTGGGCTGGACGACCACCCCGAGGTCGAGCATGCGGTCGCACAGTTCGGCGGTCTCCTCCGTGGCGGGCTCCAGGCCGACGCGGTCCCGGACGAGTTCGAGGCCGAGGTAGAGACCCGAGCCGTGCACGGCGCCGATGACGTCATAGCGGCCGGCCAGTGCTTCCAGGCGGCGCTTCAGATGACCGCCCACGCGCACGGCGTTCCCCTGGAGGTCCTCGTCACGCAGGACGTCGAGGACGGTGAGGCCCACGACACTGGAGACCGGGCTGCCCCCGGTCGAGGAGAAGAAGTAGCCCTGGTCCCGGTACCGGTCCGCAACCGCCTTCGACGTGATGACGGCGCCGAGGGGGTGGCCGTTGCCCATCGCCTTGGCCACGCAGACGACGTCGGGGACGACCCGCTGCTGCTCGAAGCCCCAGAACCAGTGCCCCAGGCGGCCGTACCCGACCTGGACCTCGTCGGCGACGGCCAGGCCACCGTGACGGCGGACCGCCTCGTACACCTGGGCGAGATAGCCGTCGGGCAGGGCCACTCCCCCTGCGTTGCCGTAGAAGGTCTCCGCGACGAACGCTCCTGCCGGGCGGCCGGAGGCGGCCAGCGCGTCGATCACCGCGACGGCCTCGGGCCCGTAGCGCACGGCGTCCGCCCCCCGGTGCCGACCGCGGTAGGAATTGGGCGAGTCCACGGTGTGCACCCAACTCGGGCGGGTGGTGAGGGCGTTCGGGTTGTCCTGGAGAGAGGTCGAGACCGCGTCGGATGCGTACGTCCAGCCGTGGTACGCCTCGCGCAACGCGACGACGTCGTGCTGCCCCGAGGCGCCGATGGCCAGCCGCAGGCCCAGATCCACCGCCTCGGAACCGGAGTTGACCAGGAACACCGTGTCCAGGGGTGCCGGCAGCAGGGCGGCGAGGCGTTCGGTGAACTCCACCACCGAGGCGTAGTGGAAGCGCGAGTTGGTGTTGAGGCGCCGCAGTTGCCGGGAGACCGCGCGCTCGACGCGGGGGTGGGCGTGGCCCAGTGGGGTGACGTTGTTGACGATGTCGAGGTACGAACGGCCCTCGGTGGACAGGAGATGGTGCCGCCAGCCTCGCTCGATGCGGGGCGGGTCGACGTAGTAGTGCCCCTGTACGGCCGCGAACACGGCGTCGCGCCGGTCGAGCAGGTCCCCGTCCTGCGTACGGTTGGTGGCCGGGAGCCCGAGGAGCGGAGCGGGGTCGGCGGTGAGCGGCAGCCACCCGGCTGCGTACTCGGGGCGGACCAGGTCGGGGACGGCGGGACCGTCGGCGGTGCGCAGCGCGATGTGGAGCGAGGATCCGGAGGGGACACGGGCGACCTCCTCCCCCGCCTCGACCACCGCGCCGGCGGCGACAGCGGGCTTGACCGTTCGGGGAAGGGACAGCGCCAGCACGTGCGAGCCATGGGTGAGCTCCACCCGGCCGGGACCGGCGGCGAGGACCTGCCCCGCGAGGGGAGCCTGGACCACGGCGTCCCGCCCGAGCCACAGGTCGATGCCGCCGGCCACCGTGGCACGGGAGGCGGCCGAGAGGGCCGGGGTCCGGGTGAGCCGTGCCTCGGCGTACCGGGTGGTGACCGCGACCGCGCCGTCCGCCAGCGCGCGGGCGGCCAGCCGGTCCTCGACGCCGGCGTCGAGCCAGGCCCCGTGGTCCATGGAGTCGGCGCCGGTGGACAGGTCGAGGGTGGTGATGTCCGCGGCCGCGAGACCGCGCAGCAGGAAGTGCGCGGGTGCCTCGGCCCCGGCCCGTACGCCGCCGAGGCCGACCGCGTCCTTGACGAGGTGGGTCATCACCGGCAGGGGCAGACACGTGGCCTGTTCGAATATGCGCCACTCGCGCTCGATCGCCGCCTCGGCGTACGCGTTGTCCCCGTCGACAGCGGTCTGCTGGCATCCGCTGACGACCAGGCCGGCGGCGCGCAGGACGACCAGCGGCCACAGCGCCTCCGCCTCCTGCGGGGAGAGCGGCCGGACCGCGTGGAAGGCTCGGACGGCGGGCAGCACGGCATGGGGTTCGATGCCGTCGTGGTGGAGCATCGAGGAGAGTGACACGGCGAGTTCGCCGACCGCCCAGCTCGTGGTCAGGTCACCGAAGTCGATGATGCCGTCGGGCAGGGGCGGGCGGCTGTCGGGACGACGGATCAGGTTGTCGTCGGTGAGGTCCAGGTGCACCGCCTGCAACGGCAGCTCGGATGCCAGTTCCTGCACGTGTGCCCAGGCAGCGGCGGTCGCGGTCCGGACGGCGGCGCGCCGGTCGGGTTCGTCGACGTGCCCGGCGAGCCTGGCGACGACCCGGTCGGCATACCGCAGGTCCCACTGGAGAACGCGCTCCAGGCCCGGGTGCCGGAAGTCGCGCAGGACGGTGCTGGCCTTCCCGGCGATCGTGCCCATGGCCGCCACCGTGCCCGGGGACAGGTGCCGGCGTCCCGACAGCGGACCACCGGGCAGGTGACGCAGCAGTCGGGCGACCGCCGGGCCGTTGTCGGTGTCCACCACCGCACACCGCGGCGAGCCGTCGGGGCGGCGCAGGACGGTCGCGACGCGCAGTTCCGGATGGGCCGCGGCGATCAGGTCGGCCGCCATGTCCTGGGCCTCGATCTCCACGGTGCCGAAGGCCGTGTTGGCGATCTTCAGGATCGCCAGGACCGTCCCGTCCTCCGCACGCAGCAGGAAGTTGGCGTCCTGCTGGCTGCCCAGTTCCTCCGCGGCCGCGGTGACGCCGAGGTACCGGGCGGCGATGCGCTCGGCCTCGGCAGGCGTGGTCCGGGGGGCGGGCAGGGCGCCTTCGGTGAAGAAGTCGATCGTGCGGTGTTCGGCGTGCGGCATGCGGGGTCCTCGGCTTGGCGTCGGAGCGTGAGCGTGGGGTGGGCAGGTGGTCGGCGGGGCGGACGGGACGGACGCTCAGGTGCCTCAGTCGGCGTTCCACAGGAACCGGTGGGTGTGGATCGAGAAGTAGGGGAAGTTCTCCACGGCTGCGACACCCTCGACGGTCTTGACGACGTCGTTGATGAAGTCCAGGAGGTCGCGCGGCCCGCTGCAGACGACCTCCGTGAAGAGATCGAAGCTCCCGGCGGTCAGGACCGTGTACACGACTTCGTCGTGCCCGGCCAGCTCATCGGCCACCGCCCGGGGGTCGCCGTCGACGCGCAGGCCGAGGAGCGCCATCGCCTGCCGGCCCTGGGTCATGGGGTCGGTCACTCCGACGACCTGGACCGCCTTGGTGTCGATCAACCGTTGCAGCCGCAGCCTCGCGGCCGAAGGCGACAGCCCCACCTTGGGTCCCAGTTCGGCGTAAGGGACGCGGCCGTCGACCTGGAGCTCCCGCAGGATGGCCCGGTCGATCTCGTCCATGAAGTACCTCTCCCGCACGGAAACCACACATCGCTACAGCTGATACAAGCACGATGCCGGATCACGGCACTCGAATCAAGCGTGAGAACGATCGAATCAATCACGGCGGGTTCCGCCGGCGGAGGTCGCACGCCGCCGGGTCGAGCGGGGCGCAGGAGCAGCGGACACAACCTCCCCCCTGCTGACACACCGTCGAACCGTGTGCGAAGCTGCGATCACGAGGGAGGGGTGGGTCGGTGGGGCGGGAGCGTACGGTGGGCGGGCCGCGGCGGCGCGGCACGATCGGCGCCGCGCAGGCGGCGTCGGCGGTGCTGGCGGTGGGCGGAACGGCCCTCGGAGCACTGCTGCTGCGCCCCGACACGGACGTGCCGGCCGAGGGCCGCGGGCCGCTCGGCGGCAACCCCGTCCTCGTGGTCGGCCTCGCCCTGCTGTCGTTCCTCGGCGGCTTGGCGCTGCGCGCGAAGTACCGGGACCAGGTCGGCGCCGCCCAGGACCTGAACCCGGTGGAACAACGGCTGGCCGACGGCGTGGGCCGCGTCCTGTTGGCCGCGTCGCTGGTCGTGCCGCTGCTCGTCCTGGTCCTGCACCGGTTCGGCTCGTCGGGCAGCGGCCACGGCGGCGCCGTCGAGCCGTCACCCCCTCCGAGCTCGCGGCAGCAACCGTCGCCCACCGCGCCCACCGGACTGGGATCCGGACACGCGGGTCACAGCGTGCACTTCGGGCTGACGCGCATCCTGCTGGGCCTCGGCATCGCCCTGCTCGTCGTGGTCGTCCTGATCGCCGGGCTGCGGCTGTGGCGGCACCTGACCCGCCCGCCGGCGCCCGAGGTCCAGGCGACGTACGCGACGCTCGACGACGAACGGGAACGCCTGGCCCAGGCCGTGGACTCCGGGCGCCGCGCCCTGCTGGACGGAGCCGACGCCCGTGCGGCCGTCATCGCCTGCTACGCCGCCATGGAGGAGTCGCTCGCCGACTCCGGTGTGCACCGGCGCGTCTCGGACAGCCCGCAGGACCTGCTGGATCGGGCCGTCGCCGGGGGCCTGCCCAGCGGGGCGGCCGCCGCAGCGCTCACCGCGCTGTTCCGTGAGGCCCGTTACTCCACACACCCGATGGGCGGCGGCCACCGCGACCGGGCCGCGGCCGCGCTCGCCGAGATCGCCGACGGCCTGCGCTCGCCGACATCAGGCCCCGCCGCCGTGGCGGGTGCCTCGTGAAGGCGCCCACCCGGATACGGGCCGTCGTCGACTCCGCGTCGGGGACACCCGGTTCCGTACGCCACTCGCTGGTCTTCCTCGGCACCGCCGCGGTCGCGGCCGAGGTGCTGCTCGCCCTGGCCGACGGTGCCGCCGCGGCCGCCGGCGGTCTCGCCGTCATCACCGCGGTCGCACTGGCCCTGGGACGGTATGCCGCGGGCGGCGGCGCCGAGGACAGCGGCTACCGCAGGCCCGTGCGTCTGCTGGCGAGCCGGGCCCCGGCGCTCGGCGGGTGGCGGCACGTCGTGTCCAAGACCCTCGCGGACGACGGGGAGGCGCACTTCCCCACGGTCATGCGTCCGCAGTTGCAGCGGCTGTTCGCCGCCCGGCTGGCAGAACGGCACGGCGTGGCGATGTACCGGAACCCCCAGCGGGCCCGGGCGCTGGTCGGACCCGAGCTGTGGCCGTGGATCGACCCCCAGGCCGCCGCTCCCGGGCCCACTCTCCCCGAGCCCGTCCTGCGCCTGCTGCTCGACCGCCTGGAAACCCTGTGACCGGCGCTGCTGCGGTCGTCGCCGCAGCCCGCGCGTCCCGACCCCGTCTGGTGAGGAACCGACCGTGACCAGCCCGCAGCCCATCCCGGACCACGACACCCTGACTCCCCGGCAGGCGGGTGAGAGGGCGGCGGCCGTGCTCGACGAGATCGGCAGGGCCGTGGTCGGCAAGGCCGAACCACTGGCGCTGGTGATGCTCGGCATCCTGGCCGGCGGCCATGTCCTCATCGAGGACCTGCCGGGACTCGGCAAGACGCTGCTGGCCCGCTCCTTCGCCACCACGCTCGGCCTGGACTTCCGCCGCATCCAGTTCACCCCGGACCTGCTGCCCTCCGACGTCACCGGAGCTCCGTTCTACGACCAGCGCACCGCCGACATGGTCTTCCGGCCCGGCCCGGTCTTCACCCACCTGCTGCTCGCCGACGAGATCAACCGCACCCCGCCCAAGACCCAGGCCGCGCTGCTGGAGGCGATGGCCGAGTCCCAGGTGTCCGTCGACGGAAGCACCCGGCCGCTGCCGGAGCCCTTCATGGTCGTCGCCACCGCCAACCCCATCGAGTACGAGGGCACGTACACCCTGCCCGAGGCCCAGCTCGACCGGTTCCTGCTGCGGGTCCGCATGGGCTATCTGACGGCGTCCGAGGAGACGGGCATGCTGCGCGCGCGTGTCGACCGGGCGGCCTCCGAGGCCGTGCTGCGCACGCTCAGCGGTCCGGGCGAGGTGCTGGCCATGCGGGCCGCCGTCGAACGCGTCGAGGTGGCCGACGACCTGCTGGAGTACGTCGTGGCGCTGGTCCGCGCCACCCGCGCCCACCCGCATGTCCAGGTCGGCGCCTCGCCGCGCGGCGGTCTGGCCCTGGTGCAGCTCGCCCGCGCCCGTGCCGTCCTGGACCTGCGGGACTACGTGACACCGGAGGACGTCAAGTCGGTGGCGGTGCCGGCCCTCGCGCATCGCGTCACCCTGAAGCCGGAGCTGTGGGTCCGGCAGATCGACGGCGACGACGTGCTGCGCGAGGTCGTGCAGTCCGTGACCGCCCCGCAGACCTTGCCACGCACACCGGTCGCGTCATGACGGAGCACGTGCCGGCCCGACGAGCGGCCGCCGCGGTCCAACGGGCCCTGGTCGGCCGTCACGACGTGACCGCCGACCCGCCGCCACCGCCCCCGCCCGGCCTTCGTGCCGGCGAACGCGCCCTGCGACTGGGCACGTTGGCCGCCGTCGCGCTGGCCGCCGCGCTGGTCACCGGACGCCCCTGGGTACTCGCGCTGGCCGCAGCGCCCCTGGTGCTGCTCGCCCTCGCCCTGCCGAACGGGCCGCGTCCGCGGGCGGTGTCGGCCGAGCCCGAGGTGGAGCCGCGGCGGTGCTTCGAAGGCGAGCAGGTGACGGTGCGGATCACGGTGTCCTACGACGGTGAGACCGGCCGTCTGGACCCCGGCGTCACCCTCGGCCACGGGGTCCGGCTCGACCACCTGGCGGTCGGCCCGCACCAGGTGGATCTCGTTCTGACCGCGCGGCGTTGGGGTCGCTGGACGCTCGGCACGGTCGACGTCGACGTCTACGACCGCGGCGGGCTGGCCCGGCGCACCGTCCGGGCCGAACTCGGTGAGATCGCCGTCTTCCCGCTGCCCGGACACGCCGGTCTCACGCCCGTACCGGTCCGGCTGCCGCAACGGCTCGGGGAGCACACCGCCGTGCAGCGCGGCGAGGGCGTCGAGGTGACTGGTGTGCACCCGTACGTGCGCGGCGAACGGCAGCGGCGGATCCACTGGCCGGCCACCACCCGCCGCGGCACCCTTCAGGTCCACCAGTTCGCCGCGGAGCGCACCGCCGACACCGTGGTGCTGCTGGACGTGCTCACCGACGTGGTCGACCCGGTCACCGGCGCGTCCTCGCTCGACGAGACCTTCCGAGCCGCCGCCGGGCTGGTCCGCGCCTACCTGGGCACGCACGACCGGGTCGGCGTCGTGTCGGTCGGTGGCGTGACCCGCTGGCTGCAACCGGGCGGCGGCCAGGGGTACTTCTACCGCATCGTCGACAGTGTGCTGGAGGTCCGCAAGGACCGCGCGTACCGCACGGAGGGACTGAGCCTCCTGCCGCCGCCGGCGTTGCCCGCAGGAGCGCTGGTGTACGTCCTCACGCCGCTGACCGACCAGCGGATTCTCGACGTCCTGCACCAGGTGCGCGGACGGGCCAACCCGATGGTCGTGGTCGAGATCCCCACCGGCGAGCCGGTCCTGGAACCCGGCGACACCGAAGGGGAACTGGCGCTGCGGCTGTGGCGGGCGGACCGCGACGCCATGCGCTTCGCCCTCATGGAACGCGGCATCGCGGTCGTCGCCCACCGGCCGGGCGAGACCCTCGACCTCGCCCTCGCGCCGCTGCTGCGCACCCGCATCCACGGGGGCACCCGATGACCACGCCTCCTGCCCGGGCAGCCCGGCCGGCCCCGCGTCCGGCCGACAGCCGAGCGGCCCTGCTCTTCACACGCCTCACCTCCCGTATCACCGACCGCCTGCTCGGCACGGCCCTTGCCGTCGCCGCCTGCGACCCGCCGGCCGCCCTGCACGCATCAGTGCCGGTCAGGGTGCTGGTCCTGGGGGCGGCGATGGCGGCATGGTGGGCCGCTCCGATGGTCGACGCCCGCCCCGTCCTGGCCTCCGCGCGCTGGCGGACCCTGGCGGCCCGCCGCAGGACGACCCTGTTGCCGGCGGCGGCGATCGCGGTCGCCGCGGCCAGCGGTCCCCCGGTCTGGCTGGTCGTCTGCATCGCCGCCCTGCTGCCCGCCTACCTGCTCGTCACGGACCCGTGGACAGCAGGTGTCACCGCCCCGCCCGGCCACCCGAAGGCGACACCCGCGCTGGCGGCCGCCGCCGCGACCGCGGTGGTACTGCTCGCCGCCGAGGCGCCGGTCGCGGGCACCTCATGGGCACGGCTGCCCGCCTCACTCGCCATCGCCGCCACCGCTCTCTGCCTGGTACTGGCGCTGCGCGGACGCGGATTCAGACGACAGACCTCCTGAACGGATCAGTGGGGACGATCCGTGCCTCGTCGAAGAGCCGTTCCAACGCCTCGTGCCCGTGGGCCACACGGAACTCGATCTCGGCGGCGGTCACGGGCAGGGCCCGCACAACACGCGCGCGCTCCTCGGGCAGCGGGCAGTGTTCCAGGCCGGACCCGTGGAGGTAGGGCAGGCTGATCAGCAGGTGGTCGCAGGTGGAATCCGGAACCCCCGTCTCGCCGTTCCATCCCGGGGCCGTGGTCGACGACCTCTACGGAATGCCCCTCGAAGAACACCCGGACATGTGTCTCAAGGGCCTCTGCGGCCGGCAGCCTCGCGGCATCCATCGCGCGATCATGCCAGACCTTCGACGGCACAAGGCCGCACGGGCGTCGGCGCGGCCCGGATAGCCTGCGTGGATGGAGCGGATGCAGCGGGTGGCCGGCGCGGTTGTCGGCTCGGCGGCGGGTGACGCACTGGGTGGCCCCTTCGAGTTCGGTCCCCAGGGAGCGTTCTCCGCGCGGTTTCCCTCGCCCGGTGCCGGCGGCGAGATGTGCGGGGGCGGCGGCTGGGGCCCCGGCGAGGCCACTGACGACACGCAGATGGCCGTCCTGGTCGGGGAGTCCCTGCTGGAGCGAGGTGGACTGGACCTGCCGGACGTCTTCGCCCGCTTCCAGCGGTGGGCAGCAGCGGAGCCGAAGGACATCGGCCTGCAGACCGAAGACGTCCTGACCAATGGCATGTCCTGGGACCTCGCCGCCGCAGTCCATTTCCAGGTCAACCGACGTGCGGCGGGGAACGGCTCGTTGATGCGTGCCTCGACCTCGGCGGTCTATTTCGCACCCGCCGGCCGAGAAGCCACCATGGACGCGGCCCGCCGCATCGCCGCTCTCACCCACGGGGACCGTGCGGCCTGGGAAGGCACCGCGGTCCTTCACGAACTCGTCCGGGTCACGCTCGAGGAGGTCGACCCCCTCGCAGCGCTCCCGGACATCCTGGCTGTTGTCCACCCCGACCACCGCGACCGCTGGGCCACGGTCCTCGCGCCCGACTGGCGCCCCGCTCAGGCAACCGAGTTCAACGGCGCCGTCTGGCCCTGCCTGGGCTCCGCCGTCTGGGCCCTGCGCACCACCACCGGCTTCGAAGACGCGATACGGGCGGCGATCGACCTCGGCGGCGACACGGACACCGTCGCCGCGGTGACCGGAACCCTCGCGGGCGCGCGCTACGGGCTGGACGCGATCCCCGCCGTTGGACCCAGCCGCTCCATGTCCCCCTCCCGGGCTTCGGCGGGCGGGTGCTGGGCCTGGCGGATCTACTGTGGCTCGCACACCGCCTCGGGGGCTGACCCGGGCTTTGCTCGTCCGTCCCGGTGCAGGCCGCGTCGTCCGTCCGATGACGAACACGGCCGCTGGGTCCGGTTGCCGCGTCGGATATGTCGTCGTTACGATGACGCGGTCAGCACGAGTGAAGGGGTTCAGGCAGTGCACGAAGACCGTGCGCGTTCGGCGGCCGCCGGCCCTGCGTCGTTTCTCGCCGCATCCGCGGCGCTGGGCATGATGGACGCCGCCGTCCGCACCGCCCGCCACACGCCACCGGACGACACCGGTCAGAACGACCCCGGCCAAGCGCTCGCGGCTCTGATCCTGCTGCGCCACCTGCGCGAAGAGCTCGCGACCTGGGAGAGCGGTCTGATCGAGACCGCGCGCGGAGCCGGGGCCACCTGGGCCGATCTGGCGGAGCCGCTCGGGGTGGCGAGCCGCCAGGCAGCCGAGCGCCGTTATCTGCGCCTGCGCCCGGACGCCTCGGACGGCACGGCCACCGGGAGCACCAAGGAGGAGCGGGTGCGGGCGACGCGCGACCAACGCGCCGCCGACCGTGCCGTCGTCACCTGGGCCCGCCGTCACGCCACCGATCTGCGTCGCCTCGCCGGACAGATCACCGCCATGGACGATCTCGGCAGCGGCGCCGCCCCGGCCGTCGAGCACCTGCTGGACGCCCTCGGCGAGGACGACCCGGCCCGGCTCCTCGAACCGCTCGGAAGAGTCCGTCCGCACCTTGAGGCCGATCACCCGGGCATCGCCGACCGGATCGGGCGGATCGGGGCTCGCGCCGAGCAGTTGCGCGCGGACAGCGGCCACCGTCGCCGTCATGACCGTGACCGTGACCGGGAGAGCTGACGGCACGACCGGATCGCACCACCATCCCCTGTCCCCTCGTCGGATTCCCCGAAGGAGAAACCCCCAGTGAGCAGCGGTACCGAGACGCTCGAATTCCAGGCGGAGACCCGCCAGTTGCTACAGCTGGTGATCCATTCGATCTACTCGAACAAGGACATCTTCCTGCGTGAACTGATTTCGAACGCCTCTGACGCACTCGACAAGCTCCGCCTGGAATCGCTCACGGACTCCACGCTCGACGTCGACACCTCCGACCTGCACATCACCCTGGAGGCGGACCAGGAACAACGCACCCTGACGGTGCGCGACAACGGCATCGGCATGACCCGCGACGAGGTCGTGGAGCTGATCGGCACGGTCGCCAAGTCCGGTACGGCCGGGCTGCTGGAGAAGATCAAGGAATCCAAGGACGCGGCCGCGGCGCAGAGCCTGATCGGCCAGTTCGGCGTGGGCTTCTACTCGGCGTTCATGGTGGCCGACCGGGTCACCCTGCGCACCCGCCGAGCCGGCACCGAGGAAGGCACCCTGTGGGAGTCGCAGGGAGAGGGCACCTACACGGTGCAGGCGGTCGACGGTCTGCCCGTCGGGACCTCGGTCACGCTGCATCTGCGGCCGGCCGACAGCGAGGACGGCCTCGCCGACTACCTGGCAGGCTGGAAGATCCGCCAGATCGTCAAGCAGTACTCGGACTTCATCCGCTGGCCCATCCGCATGGAGCGGGAGCAGGGTGCCGGGGACGGCGAGGAGACGGCCGGCGAGCCGGAGACGCTGAACTCGATGAAGGCCCTGTGGGCACGGCCCCGCAACGAGGTGTCGGAGGCCGAGTACAGCGAGTTCTACCAGCAGATCAGCCACGACTGGCAGGCGCCGGCCGAGACCATCCACATGCGCGCCGAGGGCACGTTCGAGTACGAGGCACTGCTGTTCCTCCCCGCCCAGGCGCCGCTCGACCTGTACTCCCCCGGCGCCAAACCGGGCGTGCAGCTCTACGTGAAGCGCGTGTTCATCATGGACGACTGCGACGCGCTGATGCCGAACTACCTGCGCTTCGTCAAGGGGGTCGTCGACGCGCACGACCTGTCGCTGAACATCTCCCGCGAGATCCTGCAGCACGACCGTCAGATCCAGGGTGTGCGCCGACACCTGGTCAAGAAGGTACTGCGTGCCGTCAAGGACATGCAGACGAACAACTCCGAGGGCTACGAGGCGTTCTGGGGCCAGTTCGGCAGGGTGCTGAAGGAAGGGCTGGTCGAGGACCGCGACAACACCGACGCCCTGCTGGAGCTGGTCTCGGCGGCTTCCACCCACGACCCGGAGAAAACCACCACGCTGCGCGAGTACGTCGCCCGGATGAAGGACGGCCAGGAGGCGATCTACTATCTGACGGGCGAGAACCGCGCCGTGGTGGAGAACTCCCCCCACATGGAGGCCTTCACCGCCAAGGGGTACGAGGTCCTCATCCTCACCGACCCGGTGGACGAGATCTGGGCCGCCCAGGTCCCCGCCTTCGACGGTCACCGGTTCCAGTCCATCGCCAAGGGCCAGGTCGACCTCGACCCGACGGACGACGGCGATGCGCAGGCCCAGGCCGACAAGGCGCAGCGCGAGAAGGACTTCGCCGACCTGCTTCCGTGGCTCGAAACGACCCTGTCCGAACACGTCAAGCAGGTCCGCCTCTCCACCCGGCTGACCACCTCGGCCGCGTGCATCGTCGGCGACACCCACGACATCACACCGACCCTGGAGAAGATGTACCGGGCGATGGGCCAGGAACTGCCCCCGTTCAAACGGATCCTGGAGCTCAACCCCACGCACCCGCTCATCACCAACCTGCGTCAGGCGCACGCCGCGAACGCCGACGAACCGGCACTCGTCCAGACCGCGGAGCTCATCTACGGCAGCGCGCTGCTCGCCGAAGGCGGCGACCTGCCCGACCCCGCTCGCTTCACCCGCCTCCTGACCGAACGCCTCACCCACAGCCTCTGACATCAGGGCGTGTTGCGAAAGTCCCGTCGCCCGTCCGTCGGGTGTCGTCGGCGAGCCGGGAAGGACCAGAAGTGTGCGGGATGGGACCTGGCCCTTCCCGGCCGCCGGTACATGGTCGGCCACCAGGCACCCGGCCCCGGTAGGGCCGAACGGTCCCGTCCCGCGCCGCGGACAGGGCCGAACGGCCCTTCTTCGCTCCGCTCGGCGAACGGAAGTGAACTGACGGCACGCCATACCGCCGCCGCCCGCCGATTGCTTTACCGATCCATGACGAGCCCAAAAGGTTCTGCGGACCTTTCCCATCCGTAGGTCTGTGCGTGCGGGATCCGATGAAACGGATCAGGAGACGCGGTGCTCGTTTCACAGAAAGCGGCGGGAACTCTCTTTCTTGGCGGTGCGATCAGCATCACCCTCGGCTCTCTGCTCTACCCCTCCCTGCTGGGAGTGCAGAAGGTCAGCAGCGCACCCGCACGGATCATCGCCAAGCCGGCGACCGGCCCGCTGACGGAAGCCGACCGGGATTTCGTGGTCAAGGTCCGCTCGGCGGGGCTGTGGGAGTATCCCGTCGGCGAGAAGGCGTCGCGGAAGGGGACGACGGCGGCGGTCCGGAGCGTTGGGGAGCATCTGGTCGACGGGGACGCCGCGTTGGACGCCGCCTGTCGCACCGCAGCCGGGCAGTTGGGCATCGCACTGCCCGACCAGCCGTCACCTCAGCAGCAGGGCTTCGCGGCCCGGCTGAAGGCGGAGAGCGGAAAGCGGTTCGACTCGGACCTGGCCACCACCGTGCGCGTGACGAACGGCCAGTTCCTCACCACGATCGCCGGCGTCCGCACCACCACCAGGAACTCGCTGGTCCGCGCTCTGGCCGACCGGGCCAACGACACCGCGCTCGACCACATCGCAGCGGTCGAGAAGACCGGTCTTGTCGATTTCGGCCAGGTTCTCGTCCAGCAAACCGCCTCGCCCGACCTCGCCGCCCAGGACCTGACCCCACCACCCGCGACCCCGGGCCTGCCGCAGGTCGTCCTCACGCCGCCGGCGAACAGTACGGTCTCGCCGAGTCCGACGGTGGGGTGAAGGCAGCGCGATCCGTCGTCCGTCGCCGTCCGTCGTCACGCTCGCCATCGGTCACATCGCTCACATCGGTCACATCGGTCACATCGGCCACATCGGCCACATCGGTCAGACGCGATCGTGCGCGGGGACGGGCTCGGTGGAGGCCTCGGCCTCCCGGAGTTCGGCGAGGAGGACGTTCTGCCCGTCGAGGAGTTCGGTGAGGATGCGCCGGGCCGCGCGCAGCAGGTCGGCGACGTCGCCGCCGGCCAACGCGTAGCGGACGGTGGATCCCTCCCGGATGGACACCACGATGCCGGACCGGCGCAGGACGGCCAACTGCTGCGAGAGGCTGGACGGCTCGATCTCGATGTCGGCGAGCAGGTCCCGTACCGGAACCGGCCCGTGCTGGAGCAGTTCCAGGACCCTGATCCGGACGGGATGCCCGAGCATACGGAAGAACTCCGCTTTGGCCTGATAGAGGGGGACTTTCATGACCATTCGCTCTCTGCCGGTCGGATGACGTGGAGGGGGGTCGCCGGGCAGTGCGGCGGTGCCGTGCGGCACCGCCGCGTTGACCTCGTACGGCCGATCCTCGCCGCTCAGGGCCCTGTGCAGGCACGAATTGGGATCATGCTGATGTGGTCACTTGAAGAAGTCTTCACATCGTGGGCGCACGAGACCCCGGGCCTTGTGGCACACCTAGACCTCGAGCTGTTCCTCGACCCGCCTGAGCTGGTGACGGGCCATGGCCAGGTTCGAGCGCTCCTTGTCGAGGACCAGGTACAGGAACAAGCCGTTGCCGCTGCGGCCGGTGATGAGGCGGATGAGGTGATACTGGCTCTCCAGCGTGATCAGGATGTCCTCGATCCGGCTCTTCAGCCCCAACTCACTCATCGTGCGCACCTTGGCGCGGATCACATCCGTGTTCCCTGCCGCGGCGATGGTCAGGTCGAGGTCCTTGCCACCGCCCAGCGTCCCCAGAGCCATGCCGCTGGTGTAGTCGACGACAGCCGCTCCCAGGGCCCCCTCGGTCCCGGTCATCATTTCCTTCAGTGACACTTCCACACTCGCCATGACGGCGCCTCCCCTTTGGGTGTCGGTTCGGGAAGGGACCGTAGGCCCGGCGCTACGACGCCGGTGCACTGTTTCCGAGTCCGACGCATATTGACCGGGGGATCGCATGTTCAGTTCGTTTGAACGGTGGTGTCAGGGCTCATCCGGCGCGTACCTGCTCGCGCAGGATGTCGGCGTGCCCGCAGTGGTGGGCCAGCTCGCGCAGGACCTGCAAGTAGACCCAGCGCAGCGTGCGCGGGCCGGCCCGGTGGCCGGTCACGACGGCGTCCAGCGACAGCTCGGCGACCACCGCGCGGGCCGTCGCGCAGGCCTCACGGTGGGCTGCCGTGACGGAGGCGACGGTGTCGGCGTCGGCGAGCCGGAAGGACTCGTCCGGGGTCTGTACCAGGCCGAGCTCCCGTCGGGGCGTGCCGCCGACGCACTCCTCGAACCAGATGCGCTGCATCCAGGTGACGTGCTTGAGCAGCCCGAGCAACGTCGTCGCCGAGGAGACGAGCCGACGGCGCGCCTGCTCCTCGGTGAGACCGTCGAGGGTTGCCTCGACAGCGCTCCGGTACTCCTCGACGAACGCGTCGAGCTGAGTGCGTTCGTCGTCCAGCGGTACCTCGAACGTGCCCATCAAAGTCTCCCCTCACTGTCACTGCAACTTCTGCAGCACGCCGAACTCGTCATCGTCGTCGATGCCCCGATTCTTGAGGGCTTGAGGGCCTTGAGGGTGGTGTCCACGACTGCCGCCAGCGCGGGCAGGCCTTCCTCGCAGGGGCCGGCGGCGCTGTGCCTTGGCGGGGTCTTCGCGACCGCCGTCGGCTTGCCCCGCGCGTCCGCGCCAACGGGGCCACAGGCCATGGTCACCAGCGGTCACTCGGTGGACGGGCCAGGACGGCGGGTGAAACGCCGTAGCCCGCGGCGGGTGGGTTTGAGGGGCTTGTCCTCGGGAGCCGCCGGCCCTTCCCCTGGGGGCAGGGCTTCCCTGGCTGTGACCTCGGGCGGCAAGGACGCCGTGCCCCGTTCGAGTCGGGTCCGGACGGCCTGGGCCATGGCCTGATGGGACGGTTCCAGCAGCAGGCCGGCCGCGGACAGGTGCTCCCACATGTGCAGCAGTTCCTGTCCTCGGGTGGCGATCTGGGCTTCGTCCCACAGCCGTTGCCAGGCCGCGGTGGCGCGGGCCACCTCGGGTGCCGCCCGGCTGAGGTCGGTGCGGCAACGGATGCGCGCCACGGTCAGCGCGAGCATGGTGGAGAGCAGGTAGTCGCCGCGCAGAAAGGCGAGGTACGCCTCGATAGCCCGTGCCTCCAGGGCGAGTTCGTCCTCCGCGCCCCTGCGCAGGGTGAGGTGCTCCCGCAGCGCGCTGGCGAGGACGAACGCGGCGTGCAGTTCATCGCGTTGCGCGTGCTGGATGATGCGCTCGACACGGGCGAGCGGAGGAAACGCCGCCTCCTCGGCGGCGGTACGTTCGCGCCCGGGTGGGAGGTCCTCCTCGTCGCCGATGGTGCGGCTGGAGCCGTCGGGGTACACGCGCAGGCGGGCCACCTGCATCACCGTGCGGTCGATGACGGTGGCCGCGACCGGGGCACCCAGGGTGCGGGCGAACATGGCGACGGCGTCGAGGATCGCCTCGTTGGGCCGTCGTATGCCGCCCATCTCCAGGAGATGGCCGTTGACCACCGTCGACCCGTCCTCGGCCACATAGGCGTCGAGCCGGATCAGCGGCGGTGCGCTGAGCTCGGGCAGATTTCCCCGGTCACGGGGTGTCAGTGAGGAGGTCATCCGCTCAGACTCCGGGTCGGACCACACCGACGATGGGCATGGAGGCGGCCGGGGCGGTCGTGACCGTGCGTCCGGGCCGGGGGGCGTGGACGATCATCCCGTCCCCGATGTACATGCCCACGTGGGTGGCGTCGTAATAGATGATCAGGTCTCCCGGTCGCGCGGACGCCAGGCCGACCCGGGTCAGCCCCTGCCACTGCGCCTGCGAGGTACGGGGTATGGGGTGCCCGGCCGCCGCCCAGGCCGTGGAGGTGAGTCCCGAGCAGTCGTACGACGACGGTCCCACGGCACCCCACACGTACGGTTTTCCTATCTGCGCCATCGCGAAGGCGACGGCCTTGGCGGCTGCCCCGCTCGGCTTCGTCCCCCCGCCGCCCGACCCGGTTCCGGTCCCGGTGCCGCCGTCGGAACCGGAGCCGTGCCATCTGGACCTGGCCTCCCGTGCCTGTTCCTGCTCCAACTGGTCCAGTTGGCGGGTCTGTTCCTTCTTGAGCCCCGCCTCGATCCGCTCGGCCTCGGCGATCTTCTCCTCGATCTTCCGCTTCGACTCGGCCTTGTCCGCCCGGCTGTTCCTCAGCTCCCGCAACTTGTCCGCCGCGGCGTCGGTCCCCCGGCGAAGCTCGGCACGGGCCGTCTGCTGCGCCTCGGAGACGTTGACCAGGTTCCGCATCGCCTGGCGCGCCTGGGCCGCCTCGTTCAGGGCGTCGTCGGGGTGGTCCCCGAGCAGCAACTGGATCCCGGTGGAGTCGAGACTGCCACCGCGGTACTGCGTGCGGGCCGCCGCACCCGCCAGGTCGTGCAGGTCGGACAGCCGGTCCTCGGCACGGGCCAGACTCCGGTGCAGCGACGCCAGCCGGCGCTCCTGCCCTGTCGCCTTCTCGTTCGCCGTGTTGTACGCCTCGGTGGCCACCTCGGCCGCGCGGTAGAGGCCGTTCAGTTCGTCGTGGATCTGCTCTATCGACCTGCCGTCTCGCGGACCGGGTGCGCCCGGGGTCGCGTAACTCGGGCCGGGTAACAGGGCGATCATCCAGACGAGGGCCGTCAGGGTGGCTCGGCTCCACAGCCGTCCGCCGCCGGTCGACACGTTGATCAGCTCCATCTTCACAGGTCGCGTGCAGACGGCTCGGACGGACGACCTGCCCGCCACCGTGACCAACACGAGCCGCGCGGAGGGTCGTTCGAGCCTCCCTCACATTACCTCCCCCTCACCGGCTGCCCCTCGTACCCCACCCGTGTTCACCGACCCGACAACGTCTCGTCCACCGCAATCGGCCACAAAGGCGCGGGCGGGCACCCGTGCGGCGCCCCTGCCCGACCTGATCGACCGCGTCGACCAACGGAACGTCATGCAGGCCCGTCACGAGTGTGAGCGGGACGACGACACACCCGGTCGACGTGGTCGACGATGACCCGCATGGACGTCACCGCGCTGCTCGAATCGAGGATCACCATGCATGAGGACCGAACGGTGGCCGGCACCGCGGTCGTGCTGGATGTCCACCTTCCTCAAAGCGTCCGCGACGCCTTCCGATTCACTGGACTCGGTCCGGCCGCGTACGCCAGTGGAGGTGCGATTGCCTGCGCGTCCGCTCCCTCGCCGACCCACAGGGCGATGAACAGCGCAGCGGTCGCTTCGAGGAGTCCCGCACGTTCGAGACCGCCGCCGGCCACGGGTTCGCAGCCCATGTCCCGCACCAACTCGCGTGCCCGCACGAGGGCCGTCTCGTCGTCCCCGCAGACCGGAACGGCCAAGGGCCGCCCGTCGAAGACGGGCGGCCGCATGCGCCACACGTCCTCGTGGCAGAGGTTGAAGGCCTTGACCACGTGGGCTCCGGGGGCTGCCGCGGCAAGGTGCTGTGCTGCCGAAGGGCCTCCTGCCGTCAGCAACCGGAAGCCCGGCCCCACCGGGTTCGAGCAATCCAGCAGTACCTTGCCCTCCAGCGCCGCGCGCAGGTCCCGCGCCACGGCTGCTCCCGCCCCGAAGGGCAACGCGGCCAACACCATCTGACCCGACTCGGCCGCCCCGCGCAGACCGGCGGGCTTCGCGCCGCCTCCGATGCGCTTCGCGAGCCGCTCCGCCTGGTGTACGTCCCGTCCCCCGATGGTCACGTCGTGCCCGGCCCGCGCCCAGTGGGTGGCGAGCGCGTCGGCCATGTTGCCCGTGCCCAGTACGCCGATCCTCATCACGTCGTCCCTCTCCCTGCCGGCTTCGACCGTTCACACCGACGCTAGAAGGCCCTTCGGGCACCATTTGGTACGTGACGAACGACGCCTTCCTCGCCGACTGCCGCGCCCGCCTCGCCTTCGACCTCCTCTCCAACACCTGGAACGCCGTGGTCCTCTGGGCACTGCGCGACGGCCCCAGGCGCCCGGTCGAACTCCGTGAGCGGATCGGAGGCATCAGTGCCAAGGTCCTCACCGAGACTCTGCGCCGGCTGCAGTTCAACGGGCTGGTCGACCGGCACGCAGCCCCCGGCGCACCCTCACGGGTGGACTACCGGCTCACCGCTCTGGGACGGACCTTGCTGGCTCCCATCGACGCATTCGGCGCATGGGCCTTCGAGCACGGCGACGAGGTCATGGCCGCCCAGGAAGCAGCGTGCCCCCCTGCCCCGCGGCCCGCTACCGGCAGTGCCACCAGATCGCCAGTCTCCCCCAGGGCCCCCAGGAAACGGCTCGTTTCCTGATCGACCGGAACCGCTGGTCTTGCTGAAGCGGATGCCCGGCCGCGTCGTACAGCATGCTGACGGTGCGGCCGGGCATGGCATGGCCTGTGGCGGGGGGTGAGAGTGGTTTGTCGATTCCTCCCCGTCGGCCCCTGCGGGACGGGCGACGGGCTACCAGTAGTGGCGTCGGCCGCCGACGGCGTGTCCCACGGAGCCGAGGAGGAACAGGATGAGCCCGATGACGAGCAGGATGATCCCGATCGTCCAGAGGAATCCGATGTGCAGGAGGAATCCGACGATGAGCAGGATGATGCCGAGAGCGATCACGGTGACCTCTTCTCTCCTCGGTCGGCGTACCGGCCGCTGATGGCGGCGCCCGGGTGGGCGTCGACGGTTTCGGGTTGTGCGTGCGCGCGCCGGCGTGTTCAGGCCGGGGCGTGACGGGTCTGGCCGCCGTCGGAGAGCAGCTCGTCGAACAGCGCGCGGTAGTGCACCATGGCGCTGCGCAACTGCTCGGTGGTGGCCCGGTGACCGATGCTGAGGGTGTCGATCTCGTGTGCGGCCCGGTAGTGCCCCAGGGTGCGTCCGTGCTCGACCGACAGGTCCTTCATCTGCTGGTCGAAGCCCTCGGTCGGGTACCCGCGTGCCTGCATCAACGACGTCACCAGCCGGTCCGCGTCGTGCACCGCGTCTTCCGGGCGGTCCACGAACTCCTGTTGCACACTGTCCCAGTCCCGGCTGAAGCGGTCCCGGGCACTGTCCGGGAGCGGCTTGATGTCCAGGTCCGCATGACGCTTCGAGCGCTCACTGAGCTCACGCTCGGCCGCGAATCTGCTGTCGGCCCCTTCGACCGTCCGCTCGTACTCCGGGCCGAACCGCTCACGGAGCCTTCGGCGCCGCAAGAGGAGAGCGACGGCCAACGCGATCAGGGCCACGACCACCACGACAGGAATGACGATCGCCAGAAGAGTTCCGGTAGACATCGGACAGCCTCCGCCCGACTGATATGAATCTTCCATAAGGCGTGTACCTGGATAATCCGAAATCATGCCTGGCGGTGCCTCCACTTCCACGGCGGCCGCCTCGGAGGCGGCGGACGCGGCCGTCGGAGCGGGCGCGGGCCCTCTGGTGCGGGCCGGACCGGTGCGCCGGGCCTGTCGGCGGCCCCTGACCGGGTGGACGCAGCGCGGCCGGGGCACCGGACCTCTCGCCGTCGGCGTCGAGGTCCGGTGCCCCGTGGTTGCGGTGTCAGGCCGCCTGGGTCAGCTCGGCCTTGCCGAACAGCAGAGCGAAGCCCGAGGGGAGCTGGGCGATGACACGGGTGATGAGATCGGGTCCCGCGAGCTGGTTGACGACGGCGAGGACGGTGCCGGCGTCCCAGCGCGCGGTGGCCTGGGTGCCACCGGTGTGGGTGGCCAGGTCCTTCACGAAGCCCCAGCCGGTGAGCCGTTGAGCGGCGGGGATCTGAGCGGTGAAGATCCGGGCCGCTTCGAAGGGCAGCCGGGCGGCCAGTTCGACGCGTTCGTCGCCGGTGAGCTGTCGGCCCAGCGCGGCCAGCACGTGGCGGACGGCCTCCTCGGCCCGTTCACGGGTGGGGTACGCGCCTTCGTAGCGCACCCTTTCCAGCATCTGCTGGTACGTCATGGCCGGAACGGGCCGGGTCGGTCGGGACTCGGGGAACATCGGGGGCCGGATTGCCTTTCCTGTGGGGATGCTGATCGTGTTCCGAGGGAGCCGCGCAGGACGCGGCTTCTGCGTGTGCGGGCGATGCTGGTCAGCCGCTGATCTCGGTGCGCCCGCTGTCGGCCGAGCCGATCGCGATCTTGCGGGGCTTCGCACGCTCGGCGATCGGGATCCGCAGGGTCAGGACACCCGCGTCGTAGTCGGCCTTGATGTGGTCGACGTCGAGCGTGTCGGCCAGCACGACCTGGCGGGAGAAGACGCCCAGCGGCCGCTCGGACAGCTCCAGCTGCACGGCGTCGGCCTTCGCGACCGGGCGGCGCTCCGCCTTCACGGTCAGCATGTTCCGTTCGACGTCGATGTCGATCGCGTCCGGCGAGACACCGGGCAGGTCCAGGGCGATCACGTATTCGTCGCCCTCCCGGTAGGCGTCCATGGGCATCATGGCGGGCCGCGACCAGGTGCCGGACGTGCCGAAGAGCTGCTGGGTGAGACGGTCCAGCTCACGGAACGGGTCGGTGCGCATCAACATCGTTGAACACCTCCAAAGTGCTTGGGCAGAACTGCCAATGCGCTCTGACTCCGTTGTAACATGTCATCGAAACGATGACAAGCAAGGTGTCGTCGAAAGGGTGACACGTCCGACGGAGGAGATCTCATGTCCGCTGCTGCCGCTCAGCCCCCTCGGCCCGACCAGGGCGGCCCGACCGAGGGCCACCGGCCGGGCCCCGCCTCCTTTCTCGCCGCGGCCGCCGCCCTGCGCTCCATCGACCAGGCCCTGCACGTCGCCCACACCGCACAGGAGGACGAGCCGCCCGGCACCGGCCCCGCTCCCGAGCAGGTCCTGGCCTCCCTCCTGCTGCTGCGCGAGGTACGCGAACAGCTCGCGGGCTGGGAGACGGACCTGATCGAATCCGCCCGGGAAGCCGGTGCCAGCTGGGCCGACCTCGCGGCCCCCCTCGGGGTCGCCAGCCGTCAGGCAGCGGAGCGCCGCTATCTGCGGCTGCGTCCCGGAGCCGCGGGCACCACCGGCGAGGAGCGCGTACGGGCCACCCGCGACCGCCGCGCCGGGGACCGCTCCGTCACCGCGTGGGCCCGCGACAACGCCGCCGACCTGCGGCGGCTCGCCGGCCAGATCACGACGCTCACCGACCTTCCCGCCGCGGCCCGTCCCTTCGTCCGCCGCATCGATGCCGCTCTCGCCGCCGACGACGCCGCCCGCCTCATCCCTCCCCTCACCGAGGCCGAACCCCACCTGCGTGCCGCCCGCCCGGACCTCGCCGCCCGCATCGACAGCATCACCGGCCACACCGAGCAGCTGCGCCAGGACAGCAACAGACGGCGTCAGAGTCCCTGACCTGCGTACCGACGCAGCAGTCCGGCCACGTACGCCTCCAGCCGGTCTCGCAGCACGTCGGAGGTCAGATCGTGCCGCCCCAGGTCACGCCACGGACCGGCCAGCTTCGCCGCGTCGGGGCAGTAGTGCAGGGCGTCGAGCAGCCGCCAGTACAGGTGGTCGGGATCGGCGGCGAGGCCGCGGCCGCCGTGGGCCTCGTAGCGCTCGCGGAAGGCCAGTCCGTACTCCGGCCCGTGCAGCAGCGCGAGCGCGGTCGAGCAGTGCGCCACGTCCAGGTCGGCGGGTCCCCACGAGGTCTCGACCCAGTCCACGACCCCGGTGATCCGCAGCTCGGGGCCGGCCCCCGCGAAGAGCACGTTCCCCGGGTGGAAGTCGCGGTGCAGAAAGCGGCCTTCGTACGGCGGCGGGTCCCGGCGGATCGCTTCCAACGCCCGCTCCCACAGGGCGCCGTCCGGGGTGCGGACGCGCTCCGGGGGCGTCCATGCCTGGTACGTACGCGGCCTCTCGGACGGTACGACGTCGTGGACGCGGACCAGTTGGGCCGCGAGCAGATCCAGGCGCCGGTCGAGGTCGTCCTCGTCCACGCGGACACGGCCCGGCAGAGCGGACATCAACAGGGTCGGGTGATCGCAGTGTTCGGCCGTGGCGTCCACGGCGACGAGACCGGGCGCCGGGACGCCTTCGTGTCCGGCGAGCAGGGTCAGGACGGATGCCTCGCGGGCCAGCAGCCCGGGTGCCGCCCGCCGGAAGAACGGCTTCACGAAGGCCCGTTGCACCAGCTCCGTACCGTCGTCGAGCGTGAGCCGGCCCATCTGGGAGCTCCAGCCACCGGACAGCAGGCGGGAGTCGGTGACCGAGCGGCCCTGACCGAGCTGCTTGGCCACCCACGCGCGCGTGGCCGTCCAGCCACGGTCGCCGAGGCCGGTGAGCATCGCCGCCACGAACTCCCGCCGGTCCTCGGCGTGCTCGCGGAACCACATCCCCACCTGGTGCGGTGCGCCCGGAAGGTCGAGCCGCGTGTACTGGGCGCGGGCGGCCAGCGCGTCCTGTACGGCCTCGGTCACCGCGGGCGGGATCACCGCGTCCGTGCCGGGAACGGCGAGCACCGCCCGCCCCTCGTACGCCCGCAGGATCTCGAGCGCGGGCGCTGTGCGCCAGCTGTCCGGCTGCCGGATGAGGCCGCTGAACCGGCCGTTGCCGTCCCCGAAGGGCACGTCCCACGCCTCGGCGGTGTACACGGCGGGCGCGCACAGGCCGAGTGCCGCCACCCGGTCCCCGTAGTGCCGGACGAGATCCGCCACCGTCTGCCCGCTCATGCTGAATCCCACCAGGACCAGCGGCCCATCCGCCCCCGCGTACGCGTCGATCACCGCCACGGCCTGCTCGAACCGCCGCCGGAGGCTCAACTCGCCGAGCCGGCCCGTGCTCTGCCCGTGACCGGAGAAGTCGAAGGCGACCCCCCGACAGCCGTGGGCCACGAACTCCCGTACCAGCGGCAGCAGTCGTTCCCTGCTGCTGGTGCCCGCGCCGTGCAGCACCACGGCGGTGGCTCCGGACGGTGCACCCCCGTACACACCGCTGAGCCGTTCGCCGTCGTGGTCGTGCGTGAAGTCGAGGAGCATGCCGACAGTATCCGACCCGGCGCGCGTCACACGCCCTTGAGGACACGATCGAGTGCCGCCCGGCCGGCGGGTCCCCAGTGCGGCTTGCCGCCGGGCAGGCCCCGGTCCCCGTTCCGCCCCATGAGCATCAGGAAGAGGCTCTTCATCGCGGCCAGCCCGCGGGCCCGCCGGATCGCCGCCTCGTCCGCCTGCGCGTACCGGGCGAAGAACCGCGCGGCCGCGCCCGCCGGTAGCAGCACCCACGCGGCGGCGAGGTCCCATGCCGGGTCGCCTGCGAACAGGTCGCCGAAGTCGACGATCCCCGAGAGCGTTCCGTCCGAGACGACGACGTTCGCGGGATGGAGGTCGCCGTGCACCCACATCCGCGGGCCCTCCCACGCCCCGGCCGCCACGGCGTCGTCCCAGACGGCGCGCACGTCGGCCGCGACGTCGTCGGGGGCGACGGCCTTGAGCATGTTCTCGAAGCGGTCGGTGCAGTCCCCGGGATGGCCGCCGCGGTCCGTGGCGATCGGCGCCTCGGCGGGCGCCTCCGCGTGGAGCGCCCGCAGGAAGCCCGCCAGTGTGTCGGCCGCGTGGTCGCCGCGGCTGATCGAGCCGTGGTCCAGCGGCTCGCCGGGAACCCACGTCATCACGGTCCAGTGCTTGGGGAAACGCTCGGACGGTTCGCCGAACCGCACCGGAGTCGGCACCGGGAGCGGAAGGCGCGGGGCGAGCACGGGCAGCCACCGCCGCTCCTTGATCTGTGCGTCCGGGGAGGAGTCCATGCGCTGCATACGCACGGCCAACTCGTCCCCGAGACGCCACATTTGGTTGCCCCAGCCGCCCACCACCTCACGGATGGCCAGCCCGGCCAGATCCGGATGTTGCTCCCGCAGCAGGTCGCGAACAAGGTCCGCGGTGATCTCGGTGCCGGTGCCGATGTTGGTGTTGGTGCCGGTGTCGATGTTGGTGCCGGTGCCGATGTTGGTGCCGGTGCCGATGTTGGTGCCGGTGCCGATGTTGGTGCCGGTGCCGATGTCGGTGTCGGTGTCGGTGTCGGTGTCGGTCATGCGAAGGCACAGTACTTCGATGGGGGGCGGTCGGAGCTACGGATCGTTCGTCTGCCGTTCGGTGAGCTTGCGTACCCGTGCGGTGGCGTCCTTGGCCCGGCGCCGGGCTTCGCGCACCGCCCGCTCCGCGTCCCCGGTGCGGTCGTGGGCCTCCCGGGCGGCGTCCCGGGCCCGTCGCTGATCACGTCGAGCGTCCTGAAGCCGCCGGGAGAGCTCACCGACGCGCTGCTCGGCCTGCTGCTCCCCCGCCTCCGCCCGTCGTCCCTCCTCTTCGACGGCGGCCAGCTCGCCCTCCCGCGCATGGAGCTCCCGCTCGGCGTCCGCGGCCTGCTGCCGGGCCCGGTCGAGACGCGCCTGCCGCTCCTGGCGACGGGCGCGCGCGGCGTCCAGGTCGGCCACCTCCTTGGCCGGCCGGGTGCGACGGCGGGGAGCCGACGTCTGTTCGGGCCCGGGCACGGGCGTGGGGAAGCCGGCGGGAAGGCGCAGCGGCTTCGTCAGCTGTCCCTCGGCCCACTGTGCGGCTGTCTCGGGGTCGGCGAGCACCGCGTGCAAGGTGTCCTGGACCTCCTGGCGGATCTCGTCGCTGATGCGCTGCCCGGCCTCGGCTGCCAGCCGGGCGGCCTGCCCGGACAGGGCGAAGGTCAGCTGGTGCTGCCGCGCCGACAGCTCCCGAAGCTGTTCGCCGTCCAGATCCCGGTGGGCCTGCCGCAGCGCCGCACCGAGCCGGAGCAGCCGTTCGGCCTCCTCGGGCTGCTCCCGCACCAGCAGATTGCTCGCCCACGCCGCCAGGGTCGGGCGGCGCAGCCGGCGGATCCGCTCGGCCAGCTGCCGGTCGCCGTCCGCCCGCGCGGCCCTCGCCCGTTCGTCCCGGACGGCTGTGAAGTCACCCGGGGCCAGGCGGTACAGCTCATCGACGACAGCGTCCAGATCCACCCGCGCCTCCCAGCACCGCCGCCCCCTCCCGCAAGGCGATTTTGTCACCGTTCGGACTCGCGGGTACGGACGCCGCGCCCCATGGTCATGTCACTGCTCAGGGAGGCAGGCGGGCTCTGATGCCGCTCAGCGTTGGCTGGCGGGCCTGCCGGGGAGTGCGGTGCGGCTGCCCTGGCAGGAGTAGACGATCTCCACGGAGCCGCCGGGGAGGGCCCGCTCGTGCCGGAGGGTCAGTGCGGTGTCGGGGCTGAGCAGGGGTGTCAGGTGCATCCCGCCGCCGAACAGCATCGGAAGGACGACCAGTTCGAGGGTGTCGAGTGCGCCGAGGGCGTGGAACGTCCCGATCGTCCGCGGGCCACCGATGAGGTGGACGTCGCCACCCCGGTTGGCCGAGCGGAGCTTCTCCAGGAGCCGTACCGGGTCGCTGTCGGTGGTGACGTGGTCGGGGGTGCCGTCAGGACGGTGTGAGCCGAGTACGAACACGTCGAGGTTCGGCCAGGGCCATCGGTTGTTGGTCAGCGCGGGTTCGAAGGTGGTACGGCCCATCAGCGCCGCCTCGCAACCGTCGAGGAACTCCCGGATACCGTGGCTTTCGCCGGAGACGAACGAGGGGTCGGCGGTCAGGGCGGGCCACCCGCTCGGCGTGGTCACGTAGCCATCGGCACTCATGCTCATACGGGCGCGGATCTGCATGTTTTCTCCCTGGGGCGGCCGGCGGCCGGCTTCGTGGTCGGCGACCCGAACCACCCGCTTCGGAGGTCGGGCCTCTGCCCAAGCGTCGAACGGGAACCCCACCGATCGACACGCTCCCGAGAAATCCTCTCCCTGAGATCCCCTCCCTGAGGTTCCTTCCTTGAGATCCCCTCTCCGACGAGATCAGGTGCCCACGGCCCCGGCACTCGGCCGCGTGTCTCACCCGGCAGCGCCGGAAGACGGCGCGGCCGAGTGGCCCGGGACGCCCAACAGGTGGTTCGCTCGCTCCGTGCGCAGGTGGAGCGCCGTACGGCCGGTGCGCTGCGTCCACACCAGGTCCGCCCCGCGCAGCGCGCCCAGGTGCTGGGAGACCGCGCTGGGGGTGATGCCCAGCCGGCCGGCGAGGGCCGCCGTCGGCATGGGTTCCGCCAGAGCGGCGAGCAGCGCCGCCCTGGTGTGGCCCAGGACCGGGGCAAGACCGGTGAGCGTCTGAGGTGGAGGCTCCCAGAGCGAGCCGACGCCCACTGCCGGATAGCGGATCGACGCGGCGGTGACGGGCGACTTGTCGACGCCCACGTTCGGCCAGTTGAAGACGCTGGGCAGCAGGACCAGACCATGCCCGCCGGCGTCCACGGTATGGACCGCCTGCGGGCCGCGCCGGCCGTGCACCACCAGCTGTCCCCCCTCCCACGCGACGTCCCCGTGCAGCTCGGCGAAGAGCGCCTGGACTCCGCCGTCGACCAGGGTGAGCGCCCGCCTGCCGAGGTCGGCTTCCAGGACCGCGCGCATCCGGCCCCACTGCGGAGCGATCAGCACCTCGTGGCAGCGGTGGAGCGCCTCGGCGAGCCGCGGCAGCACCCGTGCCGGTCCGGGTACCTCCTCGGCCGGTACGCCCGCGACGGCGCCGTACTCCCGCCGGAAGAACGCCTCCTCCGTGCCCCGCAGCAGGTCCAGCTCCGCCGCCATGGAAGGCAGCCGCTCCTGGGGCGCCGGGAACAGGAACGACGGCAGCGGCCCGGCGATCAGCGTCCGCAGCAACGGCACCTCGCGCTCACCTGCCAGGAGCGGCCGTGCCCTGCGCACCCACGGCCGATGCACCGCGTGCCCGCCCGTACCCAGCAGGACCCGCAGCGCCAGCACCGTCTCGCCCAGCGGCGAGACGGCGAACCGCACCTTCGCGACCGACGCCGCGGTGAACCTGATCTCGACCGCCATCCGAGCCGCCCCATCATGTAGCCGTGGCTGAACGATAGGCCGCCACCCGTCGTCACCCCCACGCTGTCCGGCATGGAAACCTTCACCTCGTACGACGGAACCCAGCTCGCCTACCGGGTGGTCGGGGACGGCCTGCCCCTGGTCTGCCTACCGGGCGGACCACAGGCGTCGGCCTATCTGGGCGAGCTCGGCGGCCTGTCCGCGCACCGGCAGTTGATCATGCTGGACCTTCGTGGCACCGGGCGGTCCGCGATGCCTGCGGACATCACCTCCTGTCGCTGCGACCGGCTCGTCGGAGACTTGGAGGCGTTCCGCGAGCATCTGGGCCTGGACCGGATGGACCTGCTCGCCCATTCCGCGGGCGCGAACCTGGCCGTGCAGTACGCCGGCCGCTCTCCGGAACGCGTGGGAAGGATCGCGCTGATCACACCGAGCGTCCGCGCCGTCGGGATCGCGATCACCGGAGAACTGCGGCGCGAGACCGTCCGGGTGCGCCGGGACGAGCCGTGGTTCCCGGCGGCGTTCGCGGCCCTGGAAGCGATCGGGGCGGGCCGGGCCTCCGCCGACTCGTGGCGGGCCGTCGCGCCGTTCTCCTACGGCCGGTGGGACGAGGCCGCCCAGGCCCACAAGGCGGCCGAGGACGAGCAGCTGAACCCGGACGTCGTGGCCGCCTTCAACGCCGAGGGCGCGTTCGACCCGGACGCCACCCGCCCGGCGCTCGCCCATGTCGGGTCACCGGTGCTGGTGCTCGCCGGACAGGTCGATCCGGGCGCCCCTCCGCCCGCGGCGGCCGAGCTCGCGCGGCTGTTCCCGAACGCCGAGTTCACCGTCCAACCCGGAGCCGGGCACTTCCCCTGGCTCGACGACGCGAACCGGTTCGTCGCGGCGACCGCGGCGTTCCTGCGGTGAGAGCCGCCGCCACCGGGTGGTGTCACCCCGGTAATTCGATGGCGCGCGCGAAACGTTGTACCCACTCTGGTCCCCGTGGCAGAACCCAAGTACCAGATCCGAGCCCGGCACACGGACTCCACCATCACCGTCTATCAGGCGTACGCACCGGAGATAGGCCTGCCGACCGCCCGGCACGGCCGTTTCCCGGCTACGTGGCGACGGGAGCGGATGACCTGGATCAAGCCGTCGTTCCTGTGGATGATGTACCGCTGCGGGTGGGGCACGAAAGAAGGACAGGAGACCGTCCTCGCCGTCGAGATCTCCCGTGAGGGCTTCGAGTGGGCGCTGCGGAACGCCTGCCTGTCCCACTACGAACACGGACTTCACGCCGACCGTGCCGAGTGGAAGCGCCGCTTGAAGCAGGCTCCGGCCCGGGTGCAATGGGACCCCGAACGCGACCTGCGCCTTCGGCCGCTCGCCCACAGGTCGCTCCAGCTCGGGCTGGCCGGCGAAGCCGCACGTCTCTACGCCGATGAGTGGATCGTCTCCATCACCGACATCACTTCGCTCGCCCGCACCGTCCATGCGCAGGTGCGGGGCGGCGACCTGGACGCCGCACAACAGCTCCTGCCGCGTGAACGTGTCTACCCGGTGGGAGAAGAGACCTTGGCTCACCTCCTCCGGTGAACCGGTCTGCCGGTCGTCCGGGCGGAGGCAGAGCTCAGGGAGTGGCTCCTCTGCCTGTCTCCTGTGGCCGCATGAACTCCAGGTCGTCGCCCCAGGCGTCCAGGACCCCGTCATGTCCTGCCTCGCGGGCCGCTTTCTCGACGAGGGTGAACAGGTGCCGTTGCAGGGACACGTCGCCTGTTGCCGAGATTCCGTCCACGGCACGGAGCAGCGCGTCGGTGTCCCAGCCCGGCAGCGGGTACCGGGCCAGCTCCCACTCCAGGTACTTGTTGTAGGGGCGGGGGCGACGGTTGAGGGCGAACAGCAGCTCGAGCAGGAGGCGCATGCCGTCGGCCGCGTCGAGGCGGGCGGCCAGAGCCCGGCCGTCCCGGTGGTTCTTCAGGGAGCGGTAGAGGGAGTTGGCGTAGGCGTCGAGCCGGTCGGCGGAGTCCCGGAAGGCCTCGTCGGCATCGAGCGTGGCCCGGTCGGCGAGGATGCGGGCGATGCCCCCGTCGAGCCGGTCGAGTACGATCCGGGCCCGGGCGAGGGCGTAGCGTTCCCACGCGGGTGTCCCGGCCCCACGGAACTCAGCGAGGGTGACGACGACGAGGTCGAGTTCGGCGCTGCGGTGACCCGCGAACCGGGTCAGGTCTGTCTCGGCCTCATCGGCCACGACCACGTACAGGTCATGGTCGGAGTGCGGGGTGACCATGCCGTCATGGGCCTGGGAACCCTTGAGGACGAGGCCGACGACGGCTGAGTCGGCGACGGCGCTTTCGACGAACGCGCCGTAGGTGAGCGGCTGCTGAGCAGTCATGGCGTGGATCTCCGGGATGTGGTGACGACGGGTGTGCCTGCTGGGGCGACCCCGTCACGAGGCGCCCCGCACCGTCCGCGGCTGCACATGGCTGCCGCCCGGAAGATCAACGCACGTCTGCACCTTCGCATGCCGGCGGCGGTTCAGTCGGCGGCGGGAGTCAGGGGGATGGCCGCGACCGCTGCCGCGGTCATCTGCCGTGCGGTGGCCACCATACTGGCGATCGCGTCGTCAGGGGTCAGGTCGCAGAGGTCGATCAGGGCGAACAGCGACTCGGCACTGATCACGAGGGCGAGACCGCGTACCAGTTGCTCCACGTCCGCGTGCCCGGCGGAGCCACACCTGTCGGCCCACGGGGCGAGGGCGTGCCTGATGAGACCGAAGCGGTGGGCGGGACGAGCCCTGGCCGTCGAGGGTTTCGCAATGGTCGAGGCGACGATCACCCGGACGGCACCCTGCCTGCGCAGCACCGCCCGGCCCAGGATCTCCGCGGCCTGACCGATCCGTTCGACCGGGTCGTCGCCGCGCGTCGCCGCTCGCAGGACCGCGACCAGATCCTCCGCCATCACGGCGACACGCAGGAGCGAGAGGAGGTCGGGAAAGTAGCGATAGGCGGTCGCTTCCGAGACCCGCGCCTCGGCCGCGACCTGGGGCATCGTGATCTCCGCCCCGGTGTCGGCGAGCTCGCGGGCGGCCGCCACGATCGCCGACCTGGTGCGTTCCATCTGACTGCTGAGCCCGTTCGGGCGACTCCGCTCGGCCATGATCGTCCTTTCCTGCCGACCGAGAGCATACCGGCGCGAACTCCTTTATGAGAGTGCACTCTTTTTTTGAGAGTGCACTTGCACAGCGGACGAGACCGATCATATGGTCCTGGCGTCGGTAGACCACCAGTCAGGGAGGCTTCATGACCAGGGTGTCGATCATCGGGCCCGGTGAGGGCGAGCTCATCGCCAGCGGGCCGTCGACGATCCGGATCCTCGAGGACGGCAGCAATACCGAGCACCGTCTGGGAATGGGTGAGATCACCATCCCCCCGCACACCCCGGGCCCTCCGCAGCACCGTCATGCACAGCACGACGAGGGCTTCTACGTGCTGTCCGGCCGGGTGCGCTTCACCGTCGGGCAGGACGACCACGACGCCGAAGCCGGCACGTGGGTCATGGTCCCGCCCGGTGCGCCGCACACCTTCGCCAACGTGAGCGACGAGACGGCGGTCATGCTCAACACCTTCACACCGGACCTGTACGTGCAGTACTTCCGCGACCTCAAGGCGATGGTCGACTCCGGGCAGCCGCTGTCGCACGACTCCGTCGCGGCGGTCTGGACGAAGTACGGCACCGAACCCTCGACCGACTACGCCTCGTGAACGCCCTGTTGGCGGCCAACGCCGTCGCCGCTGTCGCGAGCGTCGCTTTCGCGTCGGTGGGAGGGGTGCGCCCGGCGGCGCTGAGCGGGAGCGGTACACCGAGCGCCGGGGAACGCTTCTACGGCTGGATGTATGCGACCAGGGGGGTGCCGTTGGGGGTGGCGGCCGCCCTCGTACCGATCGCGTGGCCGGGCCCGGCCAGTTCACTCATTCTGTCCGCGGCCGCCGCGGCCCAGGTGGGCGACGCCGCCATCGGGGTCGCCACACGGAAGTGGACGATGATCGCGGGTGCCTCGCTCCTCACGGCCGTCCACACGGCAACGGCCGTCGCCACCGCGTGAAGCCGCCGGGACACTGATCGACGCGCTGCGTCGCAGTCCGCAACGAACGGCTGTGACCAGCGCTCTCCCACGGGCCCTGGGAACGGATGTGTGCGCGGGCCTCTTCGATCCACCCCGAGACCGCCTTGGCACCGCAGCTCTCAGCGACCGACGCCGCCTCGTCGAGGTGGTGGTACGCCGCCGACGGGTCGCCGGTCTCGGCCGCGAGGTGGGCCAGCGCCACCAGGCCCGCCGCTTCCCCGGGTCTGAACCCGATCTCCCGGCGCAATGTCACCGATTCGGTCAACCGCTCACGGGCCAGGTCGAAGTGGCCCGCGTCCTTGTCGGCGAAGCCGAGATGACGGATCGCACAGGACATCGTCATCCGGTCGCCGACCGATTTCGCCCGCGCGTAGGACCGCTCGAAGTACGGCCTGCCGGTGGCACCGTCACCCTTGACCACCTGGTGCCGGCAGCCGACCCAGAACAGCGCTTCCGCCTCACCGGACGCGTCCCCCGGACGCTCGTACAACTCGGCCGCGCGCTCGATCCAGTCCTGTCCGTGCATACCCCGGGCCCTCCCCCTTTGACGATGACAGCGTCCCGGGTGCGAAAACACTACGCCCAGCAGCCGTTGACGGTTGCGGCCAGGCCGTCCATCGCGTCCTTGATGGCGTTCGGGTCGGCCGTGGAGCCGTTCTCGACGAAGGAGAACACCTTCCATCGCCCGTCCTTGCCCAGCGTCAGGCCGCTCAGCGCGATGGCGCCGGTGAGGGTGCCGGTCTTGGCGTGCACCTTGCCGACGGCGCACTCGGAGTGGGGGTCGTCGAAACGGCCGTACTCCGGACCGAGGGTGCTGCCGGCCTCCCCGGAGACGGGCAGGCCGTCGAGGACCGAGCGGAGGGTGTGCGCGTACCGCGGTTCCGTCAGCAGTTCGAGGATCTGCGCGAGGGTCGCGGCCGGGATCCGGTCGGCCCGGGACAGACCGCTGCCGTCGTAGAGCTCGAAGTGGTCGAGGGACACTCCGTACGTGTGGCTCAGGATGTGGCGCACCACCTCGGTGCCGCCCGCGAAGGTGGCCGGCCGGCCCGCCCCCAGGGCCGTCATCCGCAGCAGGGTCTCGGCGATGTCGTTGTCGCTGTGCTTGAGCATCGTGTGCACGATGTCCGACAGCGGCGCCGACCGGTGCCGGGCCACCGGTACGTCCCGCGTCCCCGCGGTGGCGCGGGTGACGTCGCCGTCGACGGTGACTCCGGCGTCGACGAGCTGCTTGGCGAAGACCTGACCGGCGTCGATCGACGTGTCCTGGACGCCGTGCCCGTCGACCACGAGGGCCCGGACCGGGGCGACGGTGTCCGGGTAGTAGCCGTCGTTCCAGCCGTTGGCCAGGGTCGGCTCGGGAAACAGGCTGTCGTCCACCGCGACCTTCACGGAGGTCAGGCCCGCCGCCTTCAGCCCGGCCACCGCGGTCTTCGCGAGCTCGGCGAGGTCGGCGGTGGTCAGGGTGCGGTCCCCGCCGCCGACGAGGGTGAGGGTGCCGCCGCCGTAGACGACCTTCGTGGTGAACCGGTGGTCCGGGCCGAGCACGGTCAGGGCCGCGGTCGACGTGGCGAGCTTGGCGTTGGACGCGGGCATCAGCGCGGTGGCCGCGTTGTGGCCCCAGACGGTGGTGTCCGACGTGGCGTCCAGGACCACACCACTGACGTCGGAGCCCAGCCGCTGGTCGAGCACACGGGTCTCGAGGTTGGCGGCCATCTGCTGGTCGTCGGCGTCCGCGGCGCCGGACTTGGCCGTCGCTCCGGCCTTGCCTGCGGCGAAGGCGGAGGGACCCGCCAGCGCGGCCGAGGCGACGGGTACGGCGACGGCGAGGACGAGGGCGCGACGAAGACCTGTGCCCGTACCGCTCGGCCGGGGCCTGCGATGCCGGCGCCGGCCTTCCGGGCGGAAGGTCTCCGCCGACGTCTCGGCAGCTGTGTCGTTCATGGGTGTCGGCCGACTTTCGGAACGGGGGCCTGATCATGAGGAGGAGCGAGCGCAGAGTATCAGCTGCCCCAGGGTCCTCGCGTGCACCAACTGCGCTGGCACGCAGCCGAGTTGTGCAAGACCGTCGACCGGGTGACGTCGGCCGGTCCGCGCTTCGCGGAGGAACGCCTGCGACCGGATACAGTGCGCGAGAGGGCAGCTTGGTCAGGGAGGGGAAACGTGACCGACACGAGCGACACCCGGATCGCCGAGGGCGAGGCACCGGCGCCGCGGCGGAGCCTGCGCCACCGCCTGAAGCGCTACCGCCCCCTGATCGCCCCCGTCCTGTTGTGGGGGGTGCCCTGCGGGGTGCTCCTGTACACCGGCCAGCACTGGCCGCTGCCCGTCACGCCGGTCGGCACCGCCCTGTTCGCCCTCGGTCTTCTCGGTATGCCGCTCGCGATGGTGCGCGGCCACGGGCGGCGTCAGCAGGACTGGGCGGCGATCGTCGGTGACACCCTGCTGGGCGCGAGCTGGGTCCTGTTCACCTGGTCCGTTCTGCTCGGCCTCTTCCTGCGGCTCGCCCTGACCGTGGCCGGCGTCGGCACGAGTGCGGACCGGGCCCGGATCGTCACGTGGGCCGTCCTCGGCGTGACCGCCGTACTGCTCGGCTGGGGGTACATCGAGGCCCGCCGTGTGCCACGCGTGCGCCGGATCGACGTGCGCGTCCCGCGACTGGGTGCCGGTCTGGACGGTCTCCGCGTCGCCCTCATCACCGACACCCACTACGGCCCGCTCGATCGCGCCCGCTGGTCGGCGCGGGTGTGCGAGACGGTGAACACGCTGGAGGCCGACCTGGTCTGCCACACCGGCGACATCGCGGACGGCACGGCCGAACGCCGCCGCGCCCAGGCCCTCCCGCTCGGCACCGTGCGGGCCACCCGGGCCCGGGTGTACGTCACCGGCAACCACGAGTACTACAGCGAGGCCCAGGGCTGGGTCGACCTCATGGACGAGCTGGGCTGGGAGCCGCTGCGCAACCGCCATCTGCTGCTCGAACGCGGCGGGGACACCCTCGTGGTCGCGGGCGTGGACGACGTCACCGCCGAGTCCTCGGGCCTTGCGGGGCACCGTGCCCACCTCGCCGGAGCCCTGGACGGCGCCGACCCGGACCTTCCCGTCCTACTGCTGGCCCACCAGCCCAAGTTCGTCGACCGGGCGGCGGCCGCCGGCGTCGATCTCCAGCTCTCCGGCCACACCCACGGCGGGCAGATCTGGCCCTTCCACCACCTGGTCCGCGTCGACCAGCCGGTCCTCGCCGGACTCAGCCACCACGGCACCCGCACCCTCCTCTACACCAGCCGCGGCACCGGCTTCTGGGGGCCGCCGTTCCGGGTCTTCGCCCCCAGCGAGATCACGCTGCTCGTCCTGCGCTCCCCGCACCTGGCCGCCTCGCCGTGAAGGCGGCCCGCACGGGCAGGTCGGTCAGTTCTTGCCGGCGAGCCGCCAGATCTGGTTCTTCTTCGTGCGCAACGCGCTCGCCGCGTCACAGGTCCACTGGTGGATCAGCGCACCGGCCGTGGTGGAGACGTTGCTGACGTCGACGCACTTGCCGCTGTGGACGGCGACGAGCTGGTAGTCCTGGCTGTTGCCGAGCGCGGTGACCGGGTCGAGGGTGAACTGCTGGTTGGTGCCGCCGGTGCAGCTCCACTGCTGGACGGCCGCGCCGTCGGCGGTGGAGGCGCCGGCGACGTCGAGGCACTTGCCGCTGAGCTCGTTGACCACGGTGTAGGTGTTGGCCCTGCCGCTGACCGGTTGGAGGTCGAGCATCTGCTGGTAGCCGCCTTCGCAGGAGTACTGCTGGTACTGGGTGCCGTCGGCGGTGCTCAGGTTGGTGTCGTCCAGGCACTGCCCGCTGTTCTCGCTGACGGCGACGGTGGAGACGGTGGTGTCGGACGGCGGGAGCAGGGTGACGGTGTAGCCGTCCTGTGCGGTGGCGTACGGGACGGTCAGGGAAGCGGCGTTGTTGCTGACGCTCAGGGTGGTGTCGGCGATGGTGGTGGGTCCGGTGACGGCGGCGCCGCTGTTCCACGGTATGCGCTGGACGACGGCCCGGACCTGGCCGTTCTCCACCACCGAGGTGGTGTTCAGACCGGTCAGGTGCACGGTGACGTTGCCGGTGTTGCCGTTGCTGCCGAGCAGGATCTTGGCGTTCCTGGCGGTGTTGTCCTTGGTGGCCAGGCCGTCCGTGCCGCTGCCGGGGAGGTAGTTGACGATGTTGCCCGTCTGGGAGCCGTAGTAGCGGTACATGAACCACTCGCCCCGTGGCAGGTACTGCCCGGAGCTGTTCTTGGTGAGCAGGTTGGCCTCGTCGTCGTGCAGGGCGGTGCCCGAGGCCCAGTTGCCGCGCAGGCCGTCGGCGCCGGCGCGCTCCAGACGTCCGATGAACCAGGCGCCACCGCCCGGGGTCTGCAGGGACAGGGTGGCGTACTCGTTCACCTGGTACGGGCGGGTGTTCGTCAACCCGGCCGCGGTGAGGGTGGAGTTGGCCCGGCCGGCGTCGGTGGCGGGGTCACCGGGTTCGTCGTGCCAGCTGTAGATGTCCGGGGCGACGTTGTCGGCCTTGACGTGGTTCAGGTAGGTGGTCCACCACGTGTTGGTGGAGTTCGGCTGGCCGGCGATGCTGGGGCCGACGATCAGCTGGCGGGGGAACGCGGCGCGCACCTTGGCGTAGAACCGCGACCACATCTGGAGGTACTGGGTCTCCGACGCGCCCCAGAACGGCTTGTTGTCGGGTTCGTTCCACAGGTCCCACTCGACCGTCATGTTGTTGGCCTTGACGTCGCCGATGAGCTGATTGACGAAGGCGTCGAACTGTGTCCAGTCGCCGTTGTCGCCGGGCCAGCCCTGGGTGGTGGTGCTGTCGGCGCCCCACAGGTCGTGCGGCAGCAGCACGAAGGTGCCGCCGAGGGCGACGGTCCGCTTGTACTGCGCCAGCGTCGCGTTCCAGCGGGTCTGGTAGTCGGCGAGGCTGGTGGCGTAGCCGCCGCTGTTGAGCTGTGCGCCGCCGGCCCGCATGAAGTGCCACTTGATGTCCTTGAAGAAGTGGTCCTGCGGGAGTGAGCCGTCCGGCGTCATGCCGTAGATCATGCCGGAGGCGTGGTAGGTGGGTGCGCCGCCGGCGGTGGCGAAGTCGACGGTGACGCTGGTGTCCGCTGCCCGGGACGGAGCGGCGGGCATCAGGGTCGAGGCCAGGGCGGCCATGAGGACGGCGACGGACGAGGCCGCCCGGCGTCTGCTGCGGGCCGTGGCCGCGGGAAGTGCCGTGAACGGTTGCATGGTGCGGCTCCTGGGGGAAGGAAAGCAGGGGGCCGGGCCCTAAGGGGGTGCGGGAGAAGGCCGGTCAGTGGCCGTCTCGCTGGACGTGTGCCGCCGCGAGCAGGAGATAGCTGCCGGCCGTCCAGGTGTAGGCACGGTCGCGCAGACCGGTGCCGGTGACGGCGTCGAAGTTCTCGGCGAAGCCGTGGGTCTCGCACAGGGTGCGGAAGCGGGCGCTGATGTCGTCGGCGAGCCGTTGATGGCCGGCGCGGCGCAGACCGTCCTCGACGAGCACGGTGGCGGGGGCCCAGATCGGACCGCGCCAGTAGCCGTCGGCGAGGTAGTGCGGTGAGGTGGGCAGTTCGGTGGCCAGGCCGTACGGCGTGAGGTGGGCCTGGATGTGCTCGGCCAGCGCGCTGCTGACCACGCCGGGCAGGTGCTCGCCCAGCGCGACGGGCATCAGGTCGAGGAGGCTCGCGCTGCTCCAGGTGTCCCCACTGGCGACTCCCCGGGCGACGAACCGCTTCCCGGTCCAGAGCTGGTCGAGCAGTGCGGCCTGGGTCTCCTCGGCCACGGCCGTCCAGTGGCGCGCCGCGTCCCTGCGGCCCAGTTCCTCGGCGAGAGCGGCGAGTTCGCGCAGCTGGAGCACGAGGAAGGCGGCAAGGTCGGCGGTGACGACGACGCGCTCGGGGTCGAAGGTGGTGGCGTTGTCCCAGCCGCTGTCGTTGCCGTGCTGGTAGTGGGGCAGTTCGGCGCCGGGGACCCGGCGCGCGGTGCGCCAGAAGGCGGTCCAGCGCTCCAACCGGGTGTAAACCTCCGCTAGTTGGTCCTGGTCGAGCGGTGTCGGCAGGAGGCGGCGCAGACGGCCGAAGGCCCAGCCGTGGATGGGCGGCTTGACGAAGTTGTACAGGACCTCGGAGTGGGTGACCGAGTCGGGCAGGGCGCCGGCGGCGTCCTGGTGGTCGAAGGGCAGGGCGAACTGGTCCAGGGCGAGCTCGGGGCAACCCGGGGCGAGAGCCAGGGCGTTGAAGCAGTGGTCCCAGCTCCAGACCTTGTCCATCCAGTGCTTGGACATCAGCACGGCGGGCCGGGTGACCAGGCCCGCCGGCCGTACGGTCGCCGACCAGAGGACGTAGGCGGCGAGTTCGGCGGCCGGTGTGGCGGGCGAACGCCAGGGGGCGACGGCGTCGGCGAAGTCCGCGAACGCACGCCGCGCGGATTCCACCACGTCGGCGAAGGTCTCCGCGGGCACGTACGGCGGGCGCGCGGTGTCGAGTTCGTCGATCGCGATCTCCCAGGTCCCGTCCGCGTCCGCGGTCACGGCGACTCCGCGGTCGGCGCCGCCCAGGGCCTGCGCCCCGGTCACCTCGGTGAGGGTGCCGGACAGCACGGTGACGCGGTAGCGGCGCCCGGTCTCGTACGACGTGAAGACGTGCCCGGCGGCCGCCGGGTCGTGGAAGAAGTACGTTCCGCTGAACGGGGTCAGGGTCCGCGCTGCGGCGAGGACCGCGATGCCCAGGCCGCTGCCCCGCAGGCGTACGGTGTCCGGCGACTCGTAGGAGAGGTCGACGTGCCCGCTCTCGCCGAGCCAGCTGAGCAGGCCCGGTGTCGCCTCGACGCGGGTCTCGGCGCGGTCACCCCTCGCCGGCGTGCCGAGGGGGACCAGGCGCAGGACGCCGTGCATGCCGTTCTGGTGGGACACGAGGTGGAGGTCCTCGGCGTACGTGTTCTCCGCCACCACGGGCGAGATGTCGAACCAGGATCCGTAGGTGCTGAACGGGATGTCGTGGACGGAGAAGGCCGGGCCGGGCGGGGCGGCGGTCATGGTGGCGTGACTCGTTTCTGGAAGCAGGGGGCGGCGGCGGACCGGTGTCGGCGAGTTGCGGTGCTCAGTCCTTGACGGCGCCGGCGGTCACACCGGCGGCGACGTACCGCTGGGCGAGGACGAGGATCACGGCGGCCGGCAGCGAGGCCACGACGGCGGTGGCCATGATGGCGTTCCACTGCTGGTTGTTGTTGCCGATGTAGTGGTAGATGCCGAGGGTGATCGGCTCATGGGCGCCGCCGTTGACCAGGGTGCTGGCGAAGACGAAGTCCGACCAGGACCACAGGAAGGCGAACAGGGACACCGTGACGACGGCGTTGCGGCTCATCGGCAGCACGACGGACCAGAAGGTGCGCAGCGGAGTCGCCCCGTCCACCTGCGCGGCCTGGAGGAGTTCGCCGGGGATGCCGGACATGAACGCCGTGAAGATCAGCACCGCGAACGGCACGGCCAGCGTGGAGTCGGCGACGATCAGGCCGGGGACGGACTGGAGCAGGCCGAGCTGGAGGTAGACGGCGTAGAACCCCATCGCCATGATGATGCCGGGGATCATCTGCGCGGCCAGCAGGACGAAGCTCATGACGCCGCCGCCGCGGGGGCGCAGTTTGGCCAGCGCGTAGCCGGCGGGTGCGGCCAGGGCGACGGTCAGCGCCACGGTGCCCAGGCCGATGACGAGGCTGGTGCCGAGGTAGGGCAACTGCTCGTCCAGGACGGTGCGGTAGCCGGCCAGGGTGCCGTGCAGCGGCAGCAGGTCCGGTGGGCTCTTGCGCATGTCCTGGTCACGGGTGAGGGAGACGTTGAGCATCCAGTAGACCGGGAACAGCATGATCCCGGTCAGCGCGACGCCGATCGTGGTCTTCAGCCGGGTGCGCCCGCGGATGCCGGTCATGACAGCGCCTGCTTCCTCTGTACGCGGACGTAGACCAGGCCGAAGACCAGCGCGGCGACCACGAGCAGGTTGCCGACGGCCGCGCCCGGGCCGAAGGCGGGCAGCAGGTTGCCGAAGCCGAGCTGGTAGGACCAGGTGGCGAAGGTGGTGGAGGAGTCGGCCGGGCCGCCCTTCGTCATGATCCAGATGATGTCGAAGACCTTGAGCGTGTAGACCAGCCCCAGCAGCAGGGTGATCGCGGACACCGGGCGCAGCAGCGGGAAGGTGATGGACCAGAACCGGCGCCAGGCTCCCGCTCCGTCCAGCGCGGCGGCCTCGTACAGGCCGGCCGGGATGGACTGGAGGCCGCTGTGGAGCACGACCAGGTTGAACGGGACGCCGATCCAGATGTTCGCGATGATCACCGAGGTCAGCGACCAGGACGGCGAGGTCAGCCAGTTCACCGGCGCGATGCCGACGGCGTGCAGGGCGGCGTTCACGATCCCGGAGTCGCTGTTGAGCATCCACGACCAGGTGGAGGCCGACACGATCAGCGGCAGCAGCCACGGTACGAGGAACAGGGCGCGCAGGGTCGCGGACAGAGGGAAGTTCTGGTTGAAGAAGACGGCGAGGGCGAGCCCGATGGCGTACTGGAAGACCAGGCACACGGCGGTGAAGAGGACGGTGTGCAGCAGGGCCGGGGTGAAGGTCGGGTTGTCGAAGACGGTGCGGTAGTTCGCCAGGCCCGTGAACGGCGCGTCGCCCTGGACGAACGAGCGGACGGTGTAGTCGCGCAGGCTCAGGTCGAGGTTGCGGTAGAGCGGATAGGCGTAGAAGAGGGCGAGATAGACGGTCACCGGGGCGAGGAACCCCCAGGCGGCCCACTGGGTCGAGGTGGGCCGGGGGCGCCTGCCGCCGCGGGCCGGGGGCGCGGCGGCGGCCGGCGCCGTCGCGTCCCGGACGGGTGCGGGACCGTGGTCCGGCGGATGCGTGGTCTGCTTCATGGGGCTCACGTCACTTGGCCGCGGCCTGCGCGGACGTCAGCGCGTCCTTGGGCGACGTGGACCCGCTCAGGGCGGACTGGACGGCCTTCCAGAGCTGTTCGGAGATCTTGGGGTACTTGGTGCCGAGGTCGTCACTGGTGCGGCCCTTGGCCGACCTGACCGCCTCGACCCACGGCTTGAGTTCGGCGTTCGCGGCCACCTGCTTGTCCTGGACCTCGCCGGTCGGGGCCACGTAGGACAGGGTGGTGTCGGTGGTGTAGAGGTTGGCGGTGCTGGTCAGGCAGGTGGCCAGCTGCTGGGACGTGGCGTAGCGGGCGGTGTCCTTCTGGACCGGGATGGTCACGAACTCGCCGCCGGTCGGGGCCGCGGCGTTGCCTCCGTCCGCGGCGGGGACGGGCAGTACGCCGTAGGCGAAGCCGGCCTTCTTGGCGTTGGCCAGCTGCCAGGTGCCGTTCTCGCTGAACGCGTAGTCGCCGGTGGCGAACTCCTGCCAGCTGGTGGTCTGCGTGTTGTTGAGGACCGAGTTGGGGGCGTAGCCGTTCTTCAGCCAGTCCTTCCACAGGGTGAGCGCCGACACGCCCTGGGCGGAGTCGAGTTGGGTCAGCTTGGCACCGGCGCCCCAGAACCACGGCAGGAACTGGAAGCTGCCCTCCTCGGTGCCGATCGCCGAGAAGGTGATGCCCTTCTTGCCGGCCTTCTTGACCTTGGCCAGCGCCGCCGTGAGCGTGTTCCAGTCCTTGACCGAGGCGACGTCCACGCCGGCCTTCTTCAGGACGTCCTTGTTGTAGTAGAGGGCCAGGGTGTTGGCGCCGATCGGCGTGCCGTAGGTCTTGCCGCCGGACTGGCCGGCCGCGAGCAGGTTGGGGTCGGTCTTCGAGGTGTCCAGCTTGTTCTCGTCGGTCGTGGTGAGCACGCCGGCCTCGGCCAGCGTCGACACCACCGGGTTGTCCACGATGAGGACGTCCGGCGAGTTGCCCTGCTGGGCGGCGAGGAGCGTCTTGTTGCCCAGGTCGCTGGTGTCGAAGCCGGTGCGCTTGACCTTGACGCCGGCCTTGGTGCCGCACCGGTCGAGCAGCTTGGCCCAGTCCGACGTCTTGTCGAACTGTGGGTAGGGGTCCCAGATGGTGTACGTACCGGTGCCGGCGCCCTTGGTGTCGGTGCTGCCGGAGCCGGAGGAGCAGGCCGTGGCGGTGACGGTGACGGCCAGCACGGTGAGCGCGGCGGCGGTCGACCGGCGGTGTCTGGACGAGCTGTTCATGGCGGAAGTCCCTCTGTTCTGGGCATGCGGGTGCCGTGGCACGGGGTGGTGGGAAGCGAACGGGCACGCCGAACGGCGCCGGTGGGCGAGCGGCGAGGGAACGGCGGCGCGGGTCTGCCCGGCGGAGACGGTGACGTTGTGCGTGTCGGTGCCGGTGTCGGTGTCGGTGTCGGTGTCGGTGTCGGTGTCGGTGGAGACGGTGGCGGTGGCGGTGGCGGTGGCGGCGGCGGTCAGGAAGCCGTGTGCGGCCCGGTGCTGGCCCGCAGGGAGATCGGCGGTACGAGGAGGTGGTGCCGGGGCGGTGCGTCGGGGTGGTCGAGGCGCTCCACCAGCAGGTCGACGGCGCGTCGGCCCAGTTCCTCCGCCGGTACGTCGGCGGCGGTGAGCCGCGGTGTCACCGTCTCGGCCCAGCGGGCGGCGACGACCCCGGTGACGGAGAAGTCGCGTGGCACGTGGCGGCCCGCCTGGGCGAGCCCCCGGTAGAGACCGCCCAGCGCGGCCTCGTTCAGCGTGACGAGACCGGTGGTGGCCGGCTCGTCGTGCAGGATCTGTTCCAGGCAGGCCTGGCCGGACGCCGCGTCGTCCCCGCAGCTGTACGTCCGCACGGTCAGCCCGCGCTCGGCGGCGGCTTTGGTGAAGCCGTCCAGGCCGCGGTGCGCGGACTCGTATCCGGCCCGCAGGAGTTGCTCGGGCCGGTTGACGAAGGCGATGCGGCGATGGCCGAGATCCGCCAGGTGGTGGACGCAGGCCGCCGCGAGGGCGGTGTGGTCGAGCCCGACCCACCAGCCGCCTTCCGGGTGGGCGGTACGGCCGATGGCGACGGCGGGGAAGCCCAGCTCGGCCAGGTGGTCGACCCGGTCGTCCGCCAGCCTGATCTCCATCAGGATCGCGCCGTCGACGCGCCGCTCCCCCAGCAGCCGCTGGAACGAGCGGTCGCTGTCCACACCGCTCGGTGAGAGCAGCACGTCGTAGTCGTGGGCCGCGGCGGCCTCCACCACACTGCCGATGAAGTCCAGCTGCATTCCGGTGTAGTGGTTGCCGGCCGGCGGGAAGACCAGGCCGATGGTGCTGGTCCGACCGTTGGCGAGGGCACGGGCGCTGGCGTTCGGGCGGTAGCCCAGCTCGTCGATGACCTGCTGGATCTTCCTCCGGGTGTCGTCCGAGACGGGGCGCTTGCCGCTCAGCGCGTACGACACGGTGCTCCGCGAGACACCGGCCCGGCGGGCGATCTCACCGATGTTCACGGACGACTCCTTGCTCGACTGGTCGGCTGCTCGACGGGCCCGACAGGCCAGGCCGGCTCGACCGACGTTCATCGAACCGGTTCGCGTGATGTGAAGGTAGGAACGCCCACATCGCCTGTCAACACCTCCGGCGAAACTTTCGGATCCGGCGGAAGGCGCATATTCCTTCCGGCCGGGGGGATTGATGGGCAGGATCCACGCTGCTAGCTTCCCCGAACCGGTTCGACGAGGCGCGTCCTGCACAGCCGACGATCGAACCGGTTCGACATCTCGACGCACGCTGTTACGCCGATACGAGGATTGAGGACGCAATCCATGCCACCCGCTGACAGATCACCTCGGCGCCGGGCCCCGGCCGCCATGGCACTGGCTCTCGGAGCGGGCCTGCTGGCCGCACCGGCGGTCCCCGCCCAGGCCGCCGGGACGCCCCGGCCCGCCGCCCACTACACCTTCGACCAGGACGACCTCGCCACCGGAAAGATCACGGACAGCTCCGGCAACGGCCTGACCGCGACCCTGGTGAACGGCTCCACGGCCCGGTCCGTCGCGGGTTCGGACGGCGTCGGCAGGGCGCTGTCCCTGCCCGGCGGCGCGCCCACCTCCGACGGCGCGTACGTCCGCCTCCCCCGCGAAGTGCTCGGCGACGCGACCGACCTGACGGTCTCGGCCCGCGTGCGGTGGGGTGACGACACGTCGGCCTGGCAACGGATCTTCGACCTGGGCACCGACACCGGCAGGTACCTGTTCACGACGCCGTCCAACGGCGGGGTGCTGCGCACCGCCGTGACCACCGGCGGCTCAGGCGCGGAGGCACAGGTCTCCGGCTACGCGCCGCTGCCCGCCGACGGCTGGCGAACGGTGACGGTCACCCTCGACACCGCCGCCCACCGGCTCACCACCTACCTCGACGGCGTGGCGGTCTCCTCCGCCGCGACCACCGTCAAGGCCGCGGACCTGCTGGACGGTTCGGCCACGGCGGCCGGTTACATCGGCAAGTCCTTCTACCAGGATCCGCTGCTCAAGGGCGTGATCGACGACTTCACGGTGTGGCACGCGGCGCTCACCGCCGAACAGGTGGCCGGTACGGTCGAGACGGTGCCCACCCTGGACCAGCTCTCGCGGACGTCGTTCGACGTCCGGACGACGACCGGGACCGCCCCGTCCCTGCCCGTCGCCGTCCGCGCGACCTTCTCCGACGGCTACGACCGCGACACGCCCGTCGTCTGGGAGGCCGTACCGCCCGATAAGTACGCCGGGACGGGCACCTTCACCGTGGCCGGAACCGCCGGCGGGCAGGTCGTGCGGGCGACCGTCACCGTGGTCCGCGAGGGAGCCCTCAGCGTCGACCTCGCCTCGGACACCGGCGCCTTCCACGGCGGCGCCTCCGGCACCCTCTACGGCGTGTACGGACCGGACGTCCCCACCGGCAACCTCATCGAGGGCATGGGCCTGCGCACCGTCTCCACCAAGGCGCAGGACGGCCCGCAACACCCGGGCGCCGACGCGCTGGACGTGGTCAGGCCACTGGCCGACGCCACCGACGGTGACGTGTACGTCTACATGACGGACATCCACCGCGGCTTCCCCTACGAGTGGCCGGGCGACACCCCGCAGGAGAAGCTCAAGCTCTACGAGGAGAAGCTCGCCAAGCAGGTCGACCAGGTGCTGCGCCTGCCGAAGCAGTACCAGGACATAGCTGGCTGTGCACACGTATTCGCAGGTCAGCGGCGATCCGGAGCCCTGACGGTCAGCAAACCGTCAGCATCGGTCGTGTGGGGTCAGCAAGTCATGGCTTCGGTTGTGTTGAAGCGTGGGATGGGTTCGTTTTTCAAGGAGTGTGAGCATCCGCGGTCGCGGTGGTCGAAGTGTCCTCACCTTTACAAGATCCGTTACCGCACGGCGGGTGGGGATCAGAGGGAGGAGTCGGGGTTCGCGACGCAGGACGAGGCCACCGAGCGTTTGCTGGATATCTACAACGCGAAGAAGACGGCTCCGCGTAGTCAGGTGAAGGCGGAGCGGGTCGCGAAGTATGGGGCGATGCGGTTCGGGCAGTACGCGGCAGAGTGGAAGGCCGCCCAGCGGGATCTCGGGCCGGCGTCGGTGGCGCATCTGGACTCGCTGCTGGACATCCATCTGCTGCCGCAGCTGGGCAGCCGGAGGATGGAGACCTTCGACCACAAGGTCGTCGAGGGCTTCATCCAGACGATGGAGCGCAACGGGGTGGGCCTGGCGGCGCAGTCCAACGCGTTCGACAAGCTCAAGGCGATCCTGCTGGACGCGCACCGGCTGGGGCTGTTCGACGACAACCCGGTGGCCGGCATCAAGGCACCGCAGTACGACCCCAAGCGCGTGGTGATCCCCTCGCCCGCCCAGCTGCAGCAGATACGTTCCGCAGGCGACGACAGCTTCACGCTTGTCACCGACCTGATGAGCGGCTGCGGCATGCGCAACGGTGAGGCCTTCGCTGTCAACCTCAACAACATCGTCGCCGACGACGTCTACCGCATCACCGAACAGGTCAACCGCACCACCTGCCAGTACGACCGGCTCAAGCACCGCCGGCCCGACGAATACCGAGACGTGCCCCTGCCCGCCCGCACCAGGCGGACGATCGAGTGGTACGCGGCCAAACACGGCACCGTCGACGGATACCTGCTGCGCCACCCGGGCGACCCGTCCCGCACCTTCCCGCACTACCACATCGCCAACCAGTGGAAGAGGATCAAGAAAGCCGGGCAGCCGGACATCCCCGAGGGCATGGTCGTCTACAGCTTCCGGCACTTCTTCGCCTCGAACTGCCTCAACCACGGCATCCCCATCACCGACGTCGCGGAATGGATGGGACACAAAACCATCGAGGTCACCTACAAGATCTACCGCCACCTCATGCCCGGCTCAATCAGCAAAGCCGCCAAGATCCTCAACCACAACCTCACAACACAATAGGTCCTGGCATGGGTGCAGTTGACGGTCACAGACGCAGCCCCCGGATGGCAGCGTGGCGAACGCCAGCTTCACCGTCGCGCGAAAATCGGCACCGGGACGCCCGCGGTGGCGGAAAATCATCGTGTGACTGACGAAGCAGGCGTTGATGCCGGTACGCGGGAGCTTCTTCAAGCGGTGTACGACCTGATGAAACAGCGTGGCGACTGGCCCACCTTCACTGCCGTGGACCTCTGGGCGGACAGAGAGATGGGCATCGAGGACGCCCAGGCTGCGCTTCTCGCCATCCCTGACTCCTACCTGTTCCGTCCTTGGCAGGCGCACGGCTTCTCCAGCAATGACGCGGTCCGGCTGACCCTCCGAGGAGTAGCCGCATGCGCCGACGGTACAGAGGACCTCCAGTTGCTGGCCCGGTTCATGGCCTGGACTGTAGACCTCGAACTCAATGACGCCAGCCCGGCTGAGGCCCCGCTCGTCGCGAGCAGTCAGGCCTTTGCTGCGAGCGAAGGCCTCCGTATCGATGAGCCGGACAGCCTGAACGGGCAAAGCGCAACCGCTGCGCCCACAGCATCAGACAACACCGTGCCTGCCGCCTCTGTAACGTCTCCGGATGCCAGCGTCACGGACGTTGCAGCGGACGTGCAGGCAGCGCAGGGCGCAGTGGCACGCGTCAGGATTCTCGCGGACCTACTCCCGGGCTTCTGGACAAGCAGTGGCTGGCAAGCAGAGAAGCCCTGGCTGTGGCAACTGACCGTGGATCGGCCGCGTTTGCGGCCCTACCGGCACGTGAACGGGGTAGAGGGCCTGCTGCAGTACACCGAGACGGTGGAGCACGAGCGGGCAGTAGCGGCATCTTCCCTGATGCACGATCTCACCAGCTCCCCCAGTGTCACGGACTCACGTGAGGCAATTACGGGAGCCGCCGAGGTCCGGTCGGCACCGTCCCAGGACTACAGCCTTGACGTCCTTCTCACCTTGTTGCGCGAGGAGATCGTGGACTCGTGCCAGGCGCCCCTGCGGGCAGACCTGTACGACGAGGCAATCTTCGCCGCCTTCCGGCGAGTGGAGAACGAGGTTCAGCAAAGGTCAGGCAACTCCGCGATCGGAGACGTGCTCATCAAGTCCGCCTTCAAAGAGAAGACGAACCCGATCCGCATCTCCGACCGCGACGGCGACATGGAACGCATGATCCAGCTATTCGCTGGCGCCATCGGGTTGTTCAAAGGAGACCGTTCCCACAAAGATCGACCCAGTCTGCCTTGCGTGTCTCGTCGGGAGTGCCTCCGGCTCCTCGCCCACGCCAGTTCCTTGCTGGACTTGCTTGATCGCGACACCGATCGTGCCCCGACGGTCCGCGGGTACCAGTACGACCAAGGAGACCTCACTCTGTGGGTCGACCAAGCCGGATCCCAGGTCCGGGCTTGGCTAGACGAGACCGTACCTTTGACCACGCGCAGTTTCCGGCCCGGGACCCTGGTGATCGACGTCTCAGCAGTCTCCCCCGGCGAGCACCGTGTCCATCTGGTCGATGGTTCCCGCCAGGGGCCAGCGCACACCGTGTGGCTCGTGCGCGACCCGCGACGCTCAACATGGCACCGAGTGGTGGAGGTCGATGTCCCCCTCTATGGCGACGCCCTCGGGCAGCAACTTCTCGAGGTCTCAGGGGTGCGGCTGGAAGTGCTGGAAGCCGGGGTTGCCAGTCAGCGCGTCGTACCGACCCGCGTGACGTACCAGGTGGGCCATTATGTCGAGTGGCGCTCTTCACGGTCACGTGAGCAGGTCGGACCCGCCTGGGTCCGCGACCACGTCGGCGGTCCTCTCCGGCCTGTCTGGGGTGGCTCAACTCTTTTCGACGGCCAGCCCAGCGCTCCCATACACGACGTACGCCTGATGCGGATCAGCATCGAGCCAGGATTTCTGCGCCTGCGCCAAGGGGACACAGTTCCGCTGCGCGTCCTAGGGTGCGTTTCAGAAGTGGATCTTGATGTGTCAAGATCCACTTCGTGGGGAGGCACGATCTGACGAATGCGCAGTGGGCGAAGCTGGAG
>NZ_JBEYJU010000045.1:0-72995 GCF_040703965.1 Streptomyces sp. NPDC006655
AGCGGTGCCACCTGGACCAACGACATCAGCCACGGTGACCTGGTCCGCAACAACCCCGACCAGACCATGACCATCGACCCCTGCAACCTGCAGTTGCTCTACCAGGGCAAGTCCCCCTCCGCGAGCGGACCGTACGACCAGCTTCCGTGGCGGCCGGGTGTCCTCACCCTGCAACGCTGAACCGGCCTGAGCCACCGCCGGCGGCCGGCGGCCGGTCCCGCGCTGACCGGGCCGGCCGCCGGCCCCTCCCCGGAAGACCGGTGGGCGGGCACGTGTCCGACGAGGCGGGGGCGTTGCGTCGGCGCACGGGCTGTGACCGGCCGGGTCTTCCTCGCGCGGTCGGTCAGTTGCCGGCGCGTGCGGTGACGTCGTCCGCGACCTGCTTGTCGAGCGCGGACCGCACCAGTCCAGCCGCAAGCGCCGGGTACTCGCGCTCTTCGACCAGGCGGGCGACGGCGCCAGGGGATTTCGGGAGCCCGAGCCGTTCGGCCCCTCGGAGGGCCTTGGCGTCGAAGTACGGTGCGAACTCAGGCCAGACGCCCTGGACCTCCCGCAGGAAGATGTCCGCCCCGGCGGGTCCGATGCCGGGTAGTTCGCGCAGCAGGCGCCGGCATTCCTCCACGTCGCCGTCGGCGGCCTCGCGGAGCTTGCGCAGGTCGCCGCCATACCGTTCCAGCACCTGGTCGGCGGCCTCGCCGAGCTGGGTGGCGGTGCGTTCGTCGTACCGGCGGTAGTGGCCCTTGCCGAGGGCGTCGACACGCTGTTGCCAGGTGGCCTCGCTCATGCGCTTGGGGGTGCGCATTCCGTCGTCGAACAGGGCGCGTGCGGCGTCCGTGGCCACGGACGCCCTGATCCGTGCGCTGAGCAGGTGGGCGAGCACCAGCAACTGGTAGAGCGGCTGCGGTGTGTCGCGCAGTTTCACGCCGGCTTCTCGCGCGTACGTCTGTCCGTGGCCGGTGAGCAGGGCGTCGGCCCTGGCCCGTGCCGTCGCGGTCGACATGATCGCATCACTCCTTGCCCGCGCCCGCCGGGTGCCCGTCACACCGGCGGGGAAACGATGACGCCCCCGCGTGTTCATCCAGGTCCGCCGGCCACCGTCCTCCCGCTCGGGGGGGCGTCACTTGCTCTGGAGCTTCCCCAGCGGATCGGGGTCCGCCTCCAGGGCGGCGGTCGCCGTCTTCCAGGCGGTGGCCTCGCCGTACAGGGCGCTGCGCAGGTAGGCCGTGGTGAGCCGCTGGACCAGGGCGACGCGTGCGGGGCTGGCGTCGGTGGTCTCGGCGACCTCGTGGCCCGAGATGCCGCCGAGGGAGTGCTCGGCGTCGAAGAGGGTGAGCAGGCTCTTGTCGCCCGGGCTGTAGGTGTAGGGGTCGGTGAACCAGTCCGGACCACGGGTGGACAGGTGGGACTGGTCGCGGTCCCCGGCGACGATGAGGGCCGGTGTGGTCATGGTGTCGAAGGACGGCCTCATGAAGGGGAAGTTCTCGGCGGCGAACGGGACGAGGTCGTCGCCGAGGCCGGGCAGGGCGAGCAGCACACCCGCCTTGACGCGGGCGTCGGACATGTCCTCGCCGGGCCTGCCGTCGGAGTCGAGGACGCGCGCGCCCAGCAGCGTGCTCGCCGACTGGGCGCCCCAGGAGTGCCCGGCCACGGCGACGCGGTCATGGTCCAGGCGCCCGGCCAGGCCCGGCACGGCGGCTTCCAGGGCGTCGAGTCCGTCGAGCACCCGGGTGAGGTCCTTGACGCGGATGCGCCAGATCCGCGGCGTACGGGGGTCCTCGGCGGGGATGTTCAGGGTGCGGGAGTCGAGGTGGGTGGGCTGGACGACCACGAAGCCGTCGGCGGCCCAGTGGTCGGCCAGGGGTGCGTAGCCGTCCATCGACCAGCCGAAGCCGTGCGAGAAGACGACGACGGGAAGGCCGGTGCCGGTCGCGGGGGCGGACACGCGCACCTGGAGGTCGTCTCCGCGTTCCGGCGCGGACAGGACGACCGGCCGCGCGGATATCACGGTGGCGGGTGTGCCCGTGGTCTGCTGGGCGTTCGCGGTCCTGGATGCGGACATGGGTGTGCCTTCCGTTCGGTGCGTGCGCACTCTGGGGTTCGGTGGGCCCGGTGGGCGGCGGCGCCGCGCCGGGTGGCGGTGCAGGGTGGTGCGGACAGCGGGTGGCCGCCGCCCTGCCGGTCTGCCATGATGAAGCAAACGGAACGTTGTTCCGCATACGATACGGAACGCCGATCCGTTTTGCAAGGTCGGCCATGGAAGGAGTGCTGCGGTGAACGACAGCGGCCGGCGCCAGGGAAGCTCAGCCAGGTCCAGTCGCAAGGACGCCCGGCGCAATCAGCAGGCGCTGCTGGACGCGGCCGCAGCGGTCTTCGTGACCTCGGGTGTGGAGGCGCCGGTACGCGACATCGCGGCGGAGGCCGGGGTGGGGGTGGCCACGATCTACCGCCATTTCCCCACCCGGGCGGACCTCGTCGTCGCCGTCTACCGCCACCAGATCGACGCCTGCGCCGAAGCAGGCCCCGACCTGCTGGCCGCCGGCCCCACCGCGGGTCGCGCCCTGGAGCGGTGGGTCGGCCTCTTCGTCGACTTCCTCGTCACCAAACACGGTCTCGCGGCCGCGATGCAGGGCGACAGCGCAGGCTTCGAGGCGCTCCACGTCCACTTCCTCGAACGTCTCCTGCCGGTGTGCACCGAGCTCCTCGAAGCCGCCGCCGCCTCCGGCGAGATCCGCTCCGACCTCGACGCCTACCACCTGATGCGCGGCATCGGAAACCTCTGCATCGGCGCCGAGGACGACCCCCGCTACGACGCACGCCGACTGGTCGCGCTCCTCGTCGCCGGACTACGCCGACCGAACTGACCGGTCCGCCGGCCCCGGACGGGCGAGCAGCGGCCGGCCCCGGACGGGCGAGCAGCGGCCTCGGCTGCTCGCCCTCGGACCTTCCCCGCCGTGCGTCAGCCGGACGACGGAACCGTCCAGCGCTGCCCGACGCCGCCCGTGCAGGCGGCGATGGTCAGTCGGGTCCTGTCGGTGGCGCCGTTGCTCGCGTCGGTGAGGCAGAGGCCGGAGACCGGGTTGACGATCTCGCCGGACGGGTTCGCCCGCCACTGCTCGGCCTGGGTGCCGTTGCAGGTGTGCAGCTGCACCTTGGTGCCGGAGGTGGTCGCACCGCCGGTCACGTCCATGCAGTCGTCGAGCACCTGGAGGGTGCCGTCCGGGACGACCTTCCAGGTCTGCGCGGTGGTGCCGTTGCAGGTGTAGATCTGGACGGCGGTGCCGTTCGAGGTGCCCGAGCCGGCGTCGTCGGCGCACTTGCCGGTGGCGCTCTCGGTGAGCGGGCCGCTGGGCTGAGCCGCTCCGGTGCCAGGGGTGCCGCCGTAGGACGGCGGAGCAGCGGAAACCGCCGCCGCCCAGGAGGCATTGGCGGACGAGGAGAGGGTGAAGTCCAGCTCCGTGGCACCGCCGAGGTACGAGGCCGGTACGTACGCCTTGTTCCAGGAGCCGCCGTTGAGGCGCAGCGACTGGACGTAGGGCGCACCGTCGGCCGCCGCCGGGGCGTCGACCGTGAGCGTGCCCCCGCCGGTGGAGACCACCGCCGAGGTGAACACCGGGCTGCCGATGGCCAGGTCGGCGGTGCCCGGGATCTCCGGGTAGAGGCCGAGTGCGGACCACACGTACCAGGCGCTCATCTCGCCGAGGTCGTCGTTGCCGGGCAGACCGCCGGCGGTGTCCGTCCAGAGCTGGTCCTGGACGGCCCGAACGGTGGACTGCGTCTTGTACGGCTCGCCCACCCAGTCGTACTCCCAGGGCAGCCCGATACTGGGCTCGTTGCCCATGTTGGACTGGGTGCCGATGACACTGCCCAGGCCCTGGTACCCGCCGAGCACGCTGTCCAGGTACGACGCCAGGGACGCGTTACCGCCCTCCAGGGACGCCAGCCCGGCGAGGTTGAAGGGGATCATCGGCGTGTAGGTGAAGGCATCGCCCTCGGCGAAGTCGTTGGACGAGGTGCCGGTGATCAGCTTGGCGTCGAAGCCGTCCATCCAGCGGCCGTTGGAGTGCCGGGGCTGGAGGTAGCCGGAGGACGGGTTGTAGATGTTCTCCCAGTCCTGCGCCCGGTCCTGGAACCTCTTCTGCGTGGCGGTGTCGCCCAGTGCGCCCGCGAACGCCGAGAGCGCGAAGTCGTCGGTGTCGTACTCGAGCTGGGTGGACGCCGTGGCGTACTCGTGGCAGCAGCCGTAGAGCGAGTTGGTGGGCAGGTAGCCGAAGGAGTCGAGGTACGTCACGCCGGGTGTGACGTCGGTGTTCGTCGTCTGTTCCGCGACCATGGCGGACAGCGCTGTCGACGTGTCGAAGTTCCGTGCGCCGAAGGCGTAGTAGGCGGCGAGCAGCGGTACGGCGGAGTCGCCCACCATGATGTGGGTCTCGGCGGTCTCCATGCCCCACTTGGTGAGCGTGCCGCCCTGCCGGTAGTCGTCGAGGACCGACTGCGCCATGTCGGAGGCGGCCGACGGGTCCAGCAGTGCGGTGAGCTGGGCCTGTGAGCGGTAGGTGTCCCAGGTGGAGAAGTCGGCGTACTCCGCCGTGTGGCCGCTGTCCACCGTGTGCACCGCGCCGTCGAAGCCCCGGTAGGAGCCGTCCGCGTCGCTGATGACGGCGGGGAAGAGCGAGGCGTGGTAGAGCGCGGTGTAGAAGACCTTCTGCTGGTCCGGGGTGCCGCCGGTGACGGCGATCTTCGACAGCTGGGCGCTCCACGCCGCCGCCGCGGCCGACGTGACGGCGGCGAAGGTCTTCCCGGTCACCTCGGCGTCCCGGTTGGCCGCGGCCTCGGCCACCGAGGTGTAGGAGATGCCGACCCGGGCCTCCACCGTCCGGCTGCTCGTGGTGTCGAACGTCAGGTACTCGCCGCCGGTGAAGGTGCCGGTGGCGGTGTAGGGGTGGTCGAAGGTGATCGCGTAGTAGAGCGTGATCGGGGTGGTGTCCTCGCAGAAGCCGGTGCTGGTGATCGACCCGGTCACCGTGTCGCCGCCGGACAGGCCGAGCGTCGAGGAGGCGTACGGCGTCTGGGTGTCCTGCACCTTGAGGAGCAGGCTCGCCCGGGTGGAGGACGGGAAGGTGAACCGGCCGACGCCCGCCCGTGTGCTGGTGGTCAGCGCGACGCTGGTGCCGTTGCCCAGGCCGACGGAGTAGGAGCCGGGTGAGGCCGTCTCGCCGGAGTGCGAGAAGGACTCGGTCGTCGAGGCGGGGTCCGAGCCGAGCGAACCGACCACGGGCAGGATCGGCAGGTCCCCGGCCGCGTCGCAGCCGACGCCGGAGACGTGGGTGAGGCTGAATCCCGAGACGGCCGTGTCGGAGTAGCCGTAGCCGCCGCCCTTGGGCCGTGACGAGGTGTCGGGCGACCACTGGAGCATGCCGTGCGGCACGTCGGCGCCCGGGAAGGTGTTCCCGGCGCTGAAGTCGCCGTTGCCGCCGGTGCCGATGTACGGGTCGACCAGCGACACGGGGTCGGCCGGGGCCGCGGCCGCCGCCCCCGCCGCGCCGGCCAGTTGGCCGGACACGACGAGCGCGAGGGCCGCGGCACCCGTGGTGAGCAGGCGCAGGAGCGCGTGCGGGCGCCGGGTGTCAGCCACGGGGCAGGACGTCGCCGAGGACGCCGTCGGCCGGGGCGGTGATCCAGTCCGAGGAGATGTACGAGGCCCCGTCGGCGGCGAGCAGGGCGACCCGGGCCCGGGCGTCGGCCAGGGACGGCGCGGAGGAGCTCAGCGCGGGCGCGACGTCGTAGGCGTCGGTGACGACCGTCAGATAGTGGTTGGTGTTGTACCACTCGGTGGTGCCGTCGCCGACCCAGGCGCCCGCGTCGGCGTCGAACACCACGAACCACGGGCGCAGCGTGGTGTCGCCGTAGCGGGTGCGCGGGTCGCCGGCCTGGGCGCCGAGGACGCTCGGGAAGACCGCGGCCTGGCTGATGTTCCCCGCGGCGGCGAGGTCCTTGAGGTGCTGGGCGTAGACCACGTCCGACCACGAGGAGGCGGGGCTGACGGCCTGCTCGAAGGTGCCGGGGATGATCTCCACGATCGCGCGCCCGGCGAGCGAGCCGTAGTTCGCCCAGTTGTTCGCCTTCGCGGCGGTGTCGAGATCCGCGTACCGCGAGCCGTCGCTCTTGGTGAGCAGGTCGGCGGGCGTGTAGAGAACGCCGCCGAGGTGCGCCTTGACGTAGCTGTCGAACGTGGTCGGCGTCATGCCGAGGGTGTTGTAGAACCCGTTCTTCATCTCGATCTTGACCATGACCGGGTGGCCGGCGGGGTGGGCCTGGAGCCAGATCCGGATGTCGTCGAGGCAGCTGTCGAGGTTCTGGTTGCGGTTGCCGGTGTAGAGGTCGGCGGCCGTGCTCGCCTGCACGCAGTTGTTGCTGCTGCCCAGGGGGTTGCCGTGACTCACGTTCCATTTCCCGGTGAACACGTTGTGCCAGGTGTCGAGTTCGACCAGGGAGGTGCCGGTGTCCAGCGCGTCGGCCAGATAGGTGTATGTGGACCCGTCGTCGTACGTGTTGTGGATGCCCGTGCCGGAGACCCCGGCCAGCGTCTGCCCGCCGACGTCGGCGGCGTGTGCGGCGGGCATCGCCACCACACCGAGCAGCAGGGCCGAGGCCGTCAGAAGTGCGGCCCGGACTTTTTGCCGGATCATGAGCATGTCAGATCCCTCCATGGTGCTCGGTGGTCGGGCAGAGCCTAGAGGGGGTGGATGGACATCCGCTACGGCCGGGTAACAAGTTGCCGTCGCCCTCCTGAATCCCCGTCTGGGAACGGCAGTTGAGCGGACTTGGGGCAGGAGGGCGGCGGGTGTCCGCATCCGGGCGGCCGGGCTGGGCCGCCCCTGCTCGTGCCGGAGGGTCACCTCTGTGCCGCGGGGTACCCGGGGTGTGGGGACGGCACGTGGTTCCGTCGGCGACGGGAGGCAGAGATGATGCGCCCGGATGGTCCGCGAGAAGCGGTGGCCCGGGCCCTGGACGCCCTCGGCGCCGGCGCTTGCCTGACGGACGAACGGGGCTTGATCGTCGCGGTCAACACGCGCGGCGAACAACTCCTGGCCCGCCCCACCGCCGAGCTGGTCGGCCGGGACGCCCATGACCTGCTGCACCGCACCAGCACCGGGGAACCCGTGCCGAGGGCCCGGTGCCGCCTTCGGGAGAGCCTCCTCGGCGGGCGCACCCGGCAGGGCGAGGACGAGTGGTTCGAGCGCGGCGACGGCACGCTGCTCCCGGTGGGGTGGCTGGCCACCCCCTGCGACACGGGCAACCGCCACCCGGCCACGCTCTTCCTCTTCCACTCCACGGGGCATCCCGGGCCCCCCGCCCCGCGCCCGCCGGCCGGCGCGCGCCTGTCCGAACTGGAACGGCTCGCTCTCCTGGCCGAGACGACCACCCTGCTCACGTCCACCCTGGACATCCACGAGGCACTGCGCCGCCTGATCGGCCTCGTGGTGCCGCGCATCGCCGACTGGACCGTCATCGACCTGATCGGCGAGCGGGACGAGGTCTGGCGCTTCGCCGTCGCCCACGCCGAGGACGGCACCGTGGTCTTCCGGGACGACCTCCAAGGGCCCATGCCGCCGGTGCCGCAGGAGTCCCCGATGCCCCTGTCCCGCGCCCTGCGCGGCGTCGCGTCCTCCTTCGCCGGCCCCGAGACCTATCAGGGCCCCCCGGACTCCGGGATCGCGGTGGAGCAGCGGCGCCTGTTCGAGGCGACCGGCATGCACTCGGCCGTCGTGGTCCCGCTCCGCAGCCTGCACAGTGTGATGGGGGCCCTCACCCTGGGCCGCGCCGACCAGCCCGAGCGGTTCACCTCGGCCGAGGCCGCCCTGCTGGAGGACATCGCCCGACGCGCCAGCCTCGCTCTGGAGAACGCCCGCCTGTACCAGCGCCAGCGCCAGGTCGCCGAGACCATGCAGCGCCACCTGCTGCCGAAGCTCCCGCGGTCACCCGGCCGCAGCATGGCCGCCCGCTACCTGCCCGCGCCGGACGCCTCCCACGTCGGCGGCGACTGGTACGACGCCTTCACCCTGACGGACGGCGCCACCGCCCTCGCCGTGGGCGACGTCGTCGGACACGACCTGGAAGCCGCGGCCGGCATGGCCCAGCTGCGCAACATGCTCCGGGCCTACGCCGTGTCCCAGCAGAAGCCACCGAGCAAGATCGTGGAATGGCTCGACCAGGCGACCCTGCACATCGCCGAGGTCTCCATGGCCACGCTGGTCTTCGCCCGCATGAGCGAGAACGCCGACGGTCACTGCGAGCTGTCCTGGACCAACGCGGGCCATCCGCCTCCGCTGCTGGTCACCCGCGAGGGGGTGGCCCGCTACCTGACCGACGGCCACGGGATCCTCCTGGGCGTCACACCGGAGCGACCCCGCCCCGACGCGACGGCGGAACTGCCGCCCGGGGCGACCCTGCTCCTCTACACCGACGGCCTGATCGAGTCCCCGGGTCACACCCTGGACGAGGGCCTGGAACGCCTGCGTCGGCACGCCGCGGCCCTGGCCCACCGCCCCTTGGAGCCCTTCACCGACGAGTTGCTGGCGCGGGTGCGGCCGCCGGACAACGACGACGACGTGGCCCTGCTGGCCGTGCGCTACGGGCCCGGTGCGGAAGCGGTCCGATGACACGCTCTGAACGCGCTGGTCGCACGTGCCGCGTATCAGGCTGAGGACGCGACGAACCGCCGCAGGAGCGGGGGTGGGTAGCCCGCGGCGAGCAGGGGGGCGCGGACATCACGGTCGAGGTCGGGCAGATAGCCGATCAGGACGTCGGCGGGCCCGGCGATCTCGGCCCCACCGCAGGCCGCGGGCAGCAGGAGCGTCTCCGCCCGGCCGAGTTCCTCGCTCGCGGTCCGGGTCCGTACCCGTACCGGGGCGCCGACGTTCGACAGGATCTGTGCGGTGGTGAAGGCGAGGCGCAGGGGTTCCGCGGTCCCGGCGCGTAGGCGTTCGAGGGCGAAGTAGGGCCCGCGCAGAGGAAGACCCGTTCCACTCCGTCCCCGACGGCGATGCTCAGTCCGGGCGTGAAGTCCGGTCGGCTCTCCAGGTCGGCCTGGCGCATCAGCATGTCGAGACGGGAGCGGTGTTCCTCGTCGCTCACCGGGGAGCCGTCCGTCATGTTCCAGCGCATCGCGTGTTGCTGGATGTCGGACGTCTGCTCGATCTCGTAGACGAGGGTGTCCGGCCCGAAGCTGTGCAGGGTGCCGCCGGGCACGTAGAGGGTTTCGCCCGCGCGCACCGGCAGACGGCGCAGTACGGCGTCGAAGTCCTGCGCCTCCAGCGCGGCGCGCAGCCCGTCGGCCGTGACGCCGCGCTTGACGCCGCACAGCGCGGTCGCGCCGGGCGCCGCGTCCAGGACGTGCCAGGCCTCGGTCTTCCCGTTGGGCTGTCCCTCCAGGCGCCGGGCGGCCTCGTCGTCGGCGTGCAGGTGCACGGGCAGCGTTCCGGTGGCGTCGATGAACTTGGTCAGCAGGGGGAAGCGGGCGCCGGAGAAGCCGGCGCCCATGAGTGCTTCCGTGTGGTCGGACAGCACCTGGTGGAGAGTCCGGCCGGCCAGCGGACCATTGGTCACCACGCTGAGGTTGCCCTCGACGGCGCTGCATTCCCAGGTCTCCGCCACGTTCCAGTCCGGCAGGCCCCTCTTGCCCAGGCGGCGGGCGATGGCGTGACCGCCGAACACCAGGGGCTTCGCCGTGACGGTCAACCGCAGGGGGTACAGGGCCGTCCCTCCGGCGTTCACAGGATCGGCTGTCCGCCGGTGACGGCGATGCGTGCTCCGGACACGTAACTGGCCTCGTCGGACGCGAGCATGACGTACACCGGTGCCAGTTCGGCCGGCTGGCCTGGGCGCCCGAGCGGCACCTGGGAGCCGAAGCTCTCGACCTGCTCGGGCGGCATGGTCGCGGGGATGAGCGGGGTCCAGATCGGGCCCGGGGCGACGCTGTTGGCGCGGATGCCCTTCGACGCCAGCATCTGGGCCAGCGAACCGACCATGTTGGCGATGCCGGCCTTCGTGACGTCGTACGGCAGCAGTTGCGGTGGCGGGCTGTCGGAGTTGACCGAGGTGCTTCCGATGATCGCCGAGCCGGGCCGCATGTGCGGAACGGCGGCCTTGGACAGGTGGAAGAACGCGCTGAGGTTGATCGCCAGCGTGCGGTCCCACTCCGCGTCGGGGATGTCCGTGAGGGAGTCCCGGGTCATCTGGTACGCGGCGTTGCTGACCAGCACGTCGACCCGGCCGAACTCCTCGACGGCCCTGTCGACGACGGAGCGGCAGTGGGCCGGGTCGGCCAGGTCACCGGAGACCAGTACGCACGTGCGGCCGGCGTCCCGCACCCACCGCGCTGTCTCCTCCGCGTCCTCGTGCTCGTCCAGGTAGGAGAGCAGGACGTCCGCTCCCTCGCGGGCGTAGGCGATCGCCACCGCACGTCCGATCCCGCTGTCACCGCCCGTGATCACCGCGACCTTGCCGGTCAGCCGTCCGGAGCCCTGGTAACTGTGTTCGCCGTGATCGGGCCGGGGCGTCATCTCGGCCGTCACACCGGGCGGGACCTGCGTCTGACGAGGCTGGGACATCGTGGCTCCTGAGAGGCGTCGGGTGCGCCGGGTGCCGATGCCGATGTCAGGGGGACCGGCACCCGGAGGAACGGGGGTGCCGAGTACCCCGCCGGTTCCGGCCGGCACATGGAGCGACGCGACGCGCCGCGGGTCCGGCCGCGCCCGAGGAACCCCGCCCACGCCGCACGCGAGACACGCATGACTGGCCGCCCGTCGGTGAGCCGGCCGCCGACGCGGTGCGGCCGGCACGGGCACGTGTCCGGCCGGGACTTCCGGCTGCGCCCCTACGAGGCCGGACCCGCCGGTGCCGTGGTCCCCGGTCGAGGTCTCCGGCACCCCCGCCGAGCGCGCACCCCCCGCCCGGACGCGCTGAGCGCGGCGGACCTCGAGGGCGCCGGCGGCCGGGCGGGACGGTGTGGGCTCAGTGCGCGGCCACGCCCCTGCCGGGGGACGAGAACGGGCGGTCGGGCTACTCGGTGTCCAGCGAGGCGACCCCGGCCCGCAGGAAGGTCATCGCCCTGTCGATGTCGGCCTCCCGCGTGTGGCGGCAGACCTCGGCCACCACGGCGGCCGCCGCGGCGGCCGCCATGCGCGGCCCGAAGGCGTCCGGGGCGACCCCACGCTCCTCCGCGAAGACGCGGGTGCCCTCCTGGATCACCTCCGTGAGGCGGACGTTGGTGACGGCCCTGAGCTGGGGATTGAGGTCGAGCATCCGGTCGTGGAGGTCGTCCAGGTCGCTGTGCAGGGCGACCTCCCCGCGCAGCCAGAGCTCCAGCGCGTCCAGGGTGGTCCGCCCGGCCGGACGTTCTCGCAGGGTCGTGGCCAGCCGGTCCGCGACCGCGTCGAGGTGCGAGGTCGCCAGCTCCAGCTTCGACGGGAAGTAGAGCGTGACGGTGCGCGGCGACACCTCCGCGGCGGCCGCGATGTCGGCGATCGTCGTCGCCTCGTAGCCGTGGGCGGCGAACAGTTCGTACGCCGTCCGGAGGATCGCCTCCCGGCGCCGCGCCTTGGCACGCTCCCGCAGGCCCTCGCTCATCACGCGCCCAAGTTTACCATCCGTGGCGAAGTTACAGTCGACTGCAAAAATACCGTACGGTGTAGCGAGTCGGGGGACCGGACCAGTGTGAGAGAGAGGGAAGACGGGCATGGCCTCACGCCTGTACAGCTGGGCGCGGTGGGCGATACGCCGGCGCGGGAGGGTCGTGGCGTCCTGGCTGCTCCTGCTCGCCGTCGTCGCCGGTCTCGGCGTCACCCTGCACGGCAAGGTGACCACCGAGTTCTCGGTGCCGGGGATCGAGTCGCAGCAAGCGCAGGACCTGCTGAAGGAGGAGTTCCCCGAGGCCGCGGGCGGGGTCGCCCGAATCGTCTTCGCGGCACCCGAGGGCGGCGCCCTGACCCGGCCGAAGACGGACGCGGCCGTCGAGGCGAGCCTGCGGAAGGCGGCCCGGGTCTCCGGGGTCGTCGCGGTGTCCGACCCGATCAAGGACAGGACGGTCTCGGCGGACCGGCGGATCGGCTACGCCGACGTCCGCTTCCGGCAACCGGCCAGCGAGGTGCCGCAGGCGTCGAAGGACGCCCTGGACCGGGCGATGGCCCAGGCCCGTCACGCCGGACTGGAGGTCGAGTTCGGCGGCTCGGCGATGGACCGCAAGACCGAGGTCGGCGGGCCGGCCGAGGTGATCGGGGTGGTGCTCGCCTTCGTCATCCTGGCGTTGGCCCTGGGCTCCCTGGTGGCGGCCGGGCTGCCGCTGCTGACGGCCCTGGTCGGGGTGGCGATCGGCGTTCTCGGGGTGGAGTTCATGACCCGGTACGTCGAGATGACCAGCACCGCCACCGTGCTCGCCCTGATGATCGGGCTGGCCGTGGGCATCGACTACGCCCTGTTCATCATCTCCCGCCACCGCGAGCAACTCGCCGACCCGGAACAGGACGTCGAGGACTCGATCGCCCGGGCCGTGGCCACCGCGGGCGGCGCCGTCGTCTTCGCCGGTGCCACCGTGATCATCGCGCTCGCGGCACTGGCGGTCACCGGCATCCCGTTCCTGACGGTGATGGGCCTGGCCGCCGCGGCGACCGTGCTGCTGGCCGTCCTGGTCGCCGTCAGCCTCGTCCCCGCCGCCCTCGCCCTGCTCGGCGAGCGGCTGCGGCCGCGCAGCCGTCGGACGACCGTGAAGGCGGCCGGCTCCTGGGGACTGGCCTGGGCCCGAGCGGTCACCCGCAAGCCCCTGCTCGTCCTGCTGGCCGGGGTCGTCGGCCTGCTCGCCCTGGCCGTGCCCGCCCGCGACCTGCGCCTCGGCCTGCCGAGCAACGCCTCGCAGCCCGCCGACAGCACCCAGCACAAGAGCTACGACCTGCTGACCGAGGGCTTCGGGCCCGGCTTCAACGCCACGCTGACCGCCGTCGTCGACCTCAAGGGCGTCCCGGCCGCCGACCGTACCGCGACCGTGACCGAGCTCCGTACCGCTCTGGCGGACGACCGCGGGGTGGCCGTCACCGCCGCGCCGGTCACCAACGCGGACGCGACCCTGGCCGTCGTCGCCGTGGTCCCGAGGACCGGACCCGACGCCCGGGCCACCACCGACCTGGTGCACCGGCTGCGGGCCGAGGCGCCTGCCGTCGACAGGGCCGGCGGCACCCTCTACATCGCCGGTACGACCGCTGCCGCGATCGACGTGGCGGCCAAGCTCTCCGACGCGCTGCCGCTGTTCATCGCCATCATCGTGATCCTGGCCCTGATCCTGCTGACGATCGCCTTCCGCTCCGTCCTGGTGCCCCTCAAGGCCGCGTTCGGGTTCCTGCTGTCGGTGGCCGCGTCCCTGGGCGCCACGGTGTGGGTGTTCCAGGAGGGCCACCTCGACGGCGTTCTGGACATCCCGTCGGCGGCCCCGGTCACCAGCTTCCTGCCCGTCCTGCTCATCGGCGTCCTCTTCGGACTGGCCATGGACTACGAGGTGTTCCTCGTGAGCCGGATGCGCGAGCATCACGAGCACACCGGCGACGCCGCCGAGGCCGTCACCCAGGGGGTGGCCCGCAGCGGACGGGTCGTCAGCGCCGCCGCGCTCATCATGGCCGCGGTCTTCGGCGGCTTCGTCTTCAACGACGACCCGATCATCAAGTCCATCGGCTTCGCCCTAGCCTTCGGTGTCCTCGTCGACGCGTTCGTCGTCCGTATGACCCTCGTGCCGGCGGTCATGGCACTGCTCGGCCGCCGTGCCTGGGGCCTGCCCGGATGGCTGGGCCGGATCACCCCGGACGTCGACATCGAGGGGGCGCGGCTGCCGGCGCGGGCGAAGTCCGGGGCTGCGGCGGAGCCGCAGGAGGCCGCCGTGCGGTGAGGCGCGGGAGCCGTACGCCGCGGACGGCGGCGCCGGGCACGGGGTGTGCGTGCCGCAGGGCGCCCCTCGCCTCCAGGAGGGGGCTCCCGCCCTGATCGGAGCCGCACGGCCCGCTGCCGCGGCCGTGGATCGGGCCGAAGCCCGCGTGCCAGAATGAGGACGCCCCGTCGTTCGTCGCCTTCATCGAGGTCCCTCCGTGTCCCAGCCCGTCGGCCGCGTGCCGCAGCGACGCAACGCACGGTCCAACCGGGCGCGCATCCTGGCCACCGCGCGCCAGGAGCTCGGCCGGAACCCGGACATCACCCTGGAAGAGCTGGCCCGCGCCTCCGGCGTCGTACGGCGCACGCTCTTCGGGCACTTCCCCGGGCGGGCGGCGCTCCTGGAGGCGCTGGCCGAGGAGGCCGCCGAGACCCTCCAGGCCGCGGTGGCCGCCGAATCGCGGTCGGCGGAGCCGGCCGAACGGGCGCTGGCCCGCTTCTCGTTGACGATGTGGCCGGTGGGGGACCGGTACCGGATGCTCCTCGCCCTCGCCCAGCGGGACCTGGGCCAGGAACGAGTCACCGGGATCCTCGAACCCGCCCGGATCAGGGCCACCGCCATCCTGGAGCGGGGCCAGCGGGACGGCGTCTTCCACTCCCGGCTGCCGGCCTCGGCCATGGGCGCCGGCCTGGAGGCCATGACGGTCGCCCTGCTGGAGCAGGTCAACACCGGGGCGCTGGAGGACGACGGCACCCGCGTGGCCGTCACCACCCTCATCGCCGCCGGCGTGCCGGAGCAGCAGGCGTGCGCCGTGGTCGAGGAGACGACGGCCGCGCTCGCCGCGGAGGCCGCCGCCGACTGAGTCGCGGCCCGTGGAGGCGGCGAGGCCTCGCCGGTGGTGGTGCGGCTCGGTCGCCTTCCGTCGGGGCAGGTCGTCCGCCGCGTGGCGGTGGTGGGTGAGGTCAGGCCGGGTCGGGCAGTGGGCGCCGGGCGACCTCGTGGGCGTCGTCCGGCGGGAGGCCCAGCATCCGCAGGACCATCTCGGCCAGGCTCACCGCAGTTTCGTCGCCGTCCAGCTCGGGGCGGGCGAACCTGAGTTCCAGCAGGGACAGCAGGGTTCCGCCGAGTGCGGACAGGGCGACCACGGGGTCGGCGGCGGTGAAGCGGCCCGAGGCCATGCCGACCTCGATGTCGCGCGTCGCTCGCCGGGTCAGGCCGTTGACGGTGTGGATGTGACCGAGTCCGCGACGCCGCAGGACCTGCATCAGCTCCGGGTGGGAGTCGGCCATGCGGGCGCTGAGCCGGAAGCCCGCCGCGACGAGTTCCGCCGGGTCGTCGGTCCCCGCCAGGCGCTCGTCGAAGCTCTGTCCGAACTCCTCCAGGGCGTCCACCACGGCCGCCTCGAACAGCTCCGTCTTGGACGTGAAGTGGTTGTAGAAGGAGCCGAAACCGACGTCGGCGCGCTCGGCGATCGCCTGGATGCTGGCGCCGGTGTCCCCGGTCTCGGCCAGTATCTGCCGGGCCGAACGGATCAGCGCGCGTCGGGTCTCGGCGCGGCGCCGCTCGAACCGGTTGCTGGGCGGGGCTGACGTAGGCATGGACCGAGCCTAACCGCGGGACCGATGGGGGCAGCAGCTCTGATGAATTCATCATTTCCGAGTCGCCTCGGTCGATCGGGCACTCATCGACCACTTCGCCCGGCCGCGCGCCGAGCGCCGGCACCGCTCGGGGTGACGGAGGGAATCGTGCCGGGCGGGGCATGGCCCTCCTCGGCCTCGGCCGTGCGGGCGATGTTGCGGGCCATGCCGCCGAAGACGACGGAGTGGAAGGGGGAGACGCTCCACCAGTAGGCGTGGCCGAGCAGTCCGTGCGGGTGGAACAGGGCGCGCTGGCGATAGCGGGTGCGGCCGGTGTCGTCGGTGTCGGCGTACATCTCCAGCCAGGCCAGGCCGGGCAGCCGCATCTCCGCGCGCAGCCGCAGCAGCCTGCCCGGCTCGATCTCCTCCACCCGCCAGAAGTCCACCGAGTCGCCCACCCGCAGCCGGTGCGCGTCCCGGCGCCCGCGGCGCAGCCCGACCCCGCCCACGAGCCGGTCGGCGATCCCCCGCACGGACCAGGCCAGCGGGAAGGAGTACCAGCCGTTCTCCCCGCCGACGCCCTCGATCACCCGCCACAGCGCCTCCGGCGGCGCGTCGACCGGACGTTCCCGCAGGTCGGTGTAGAGGCTTCCGCCCGCCCAGGCGGGGTCGGTGGGCAGCGGGTCGCTGGGGGCGCCCGGTACCGAGGCGGAGGACCAGCGGGTGGTGACCTCGGCGTCCTGCACGCGCTTGAGCGCCAGCCGTACCGCGTCGTCGAAACCGATGGGGTGGCCGGGCGGGTCGGGCACGTACCGGGTGATGTCGTTCTCCCGGCACACCACCTCGTGCCGCAGCGACTCCGCGAGCGGCCGGGCGATGGACGCGGGGACCGGGGTGACCAGGCCGACCCACAGACCGGACAGGCGGGGGGTGAGCACCGGCACCGGCACGATCACGCGCCGGGGCAGTCCGGCGACCGCCGCGTAGCGCAGCATCATGTCGCGGTACGTCAGCACGTCGGGGCCGCCGATGTCGAAGGCGCGGTTCACGTCCGCGGGCATCCGGGCGCTGCCCACCAGCAGGCGCAGCACGTCCCGGACCGCAGTCGGCTGGATGCGGGTGCGCACCCAGCTGGGCGTGACCATCACCGGCAGCCGCTCGGTCAGGTAGCGCAGCATCTCGAAGGAGGCCGAGCCCGACCCGATGATGACGGCGGCGCGCAGCACCGTGGTGGGCACCCCGCTCGCCAGCAGGATGCGCCCGACCTCGGAGCGCGAGCGCAGATGGGGTGACAGCTCCCGCTCGGGCACCCCGGCGGGGGTCAGCCCGCCGAGGTAGACGATGCGGCGCACACCGGCGCGGGCGGCCTGCGTGCCGAAGACGTGGGCGGCCTGCCGGTCGGTGTCCTCGAAGCCGTGTCCGGTGCCGAGCGCGTGCACCAGGTAGTAGGCGACGGAGACCTCCCGCATGGCGGCACCGACCGTGACGGGGTCGGTGACGTCTCCCTGGACCACCTCCACCTCCTCGGCCCACGGGTGGTCGCGCAGTTTCCCGGGGGAGCGGGCCAGGCAGCGCACCCGGTATCCGGCGGCCAGCAGTTCCGGCACGAGCCGCCCGCCGATGTAGCCGCTGGCCCCGGTCACCAGGCACAGGGGGCGTTCCGTCGTCGTCTCCATGGCTCCTCCTCTGCGGGGTCTTCGGCCGTCGCACCGCCCGCGGATGCGGCCCGCGTGTGATCCGCGAGTACCCCGGTACGATGCGCCGGTGAGCACGGAGACGAACGGCGGGCATCCGGCCCCCGGAGACCTCCCCGCCTTCCCGGGCGACCTGCCGGCCTTCGCGGTGCAGTTGCGTCGCATGCACGGCGAGGTCGGCCGGGTCATCCAGCAGTACGCGGCCCGGCAGAACCTGCACGCCACCGACGTGCAGGCGCTGGCCGCCATCCTCGACGCACCCGAGCCCATGACGCCCACCCGGCTGCGCGCGCTGCTCGGCCTCACCTCGGAGTCCGCCGCCGGCCGCTGAGGGCTGCATCCGAACGTTCGGCGCGCGGAGAAGCAGGGGTGACCCATGTCATCGACCCGTATTGCTCAATGATTGAGATGGTTCACAGCTCGTCCCGTTCGCAACGGTCGCCCTCTGGCGGCCGAACGGGACCGTGTGGTCGTCGTCCCGGTGGTGCTCGCCGTCATCCTGACCATCCTCGTGCTGCTGCTCCGCTCCTTCGCGGTCCCCGTCCTGCTGGTGGTCACCGTCGGGCTCAACTTCACCGCGACCCTCGGTGTGGCGGCGCTGGTCTTCCGCGACCTGTTCGGATTCGGCGGCACCGATCCGTCCGTCCCGCTGTACGGGTTCGTCTTCCTGGTGGCACTCGGCGTCGACTACAACATCTTCCTGATGTCCCGGGTCCGGGAGGAGACCCTGCGGCACGGCACCCGCGAGGGCGTCCGGCGCGGGTTCGTCACGACCGGCGGGGTCATCACCTCGGCAGGGGTGGTGCCGGCCGCCACCTTCGCGGCGCTCGGCGTGATTCCGCTGGCCTTCCTGGTGCAGATCGCCTTCATCGTCGCGTTCGGCGTGCTGCTGGACACCCTGGTGGTGCGTTCCCTGCTGGTGCCGGCGCTCGTGCGGGACGCCGGGGACCGCGTGTGGTGGCCCACCCGGCCAGGACCCGAGTGAGCCGATGCAGACTCGATGCGAGTTGCCTGGGTGGGAGTGCGGGACGGACGGTGGTGCCGAGGCAGGAAGCCATCCCTCCGAGGAGCGATCCGGTACCAGGAGCAGCCACATGACCGCAGTCGCCATCACCGAGACCCCGCCCGTGACCACGACGGATCCCGACAGCGCGCTGGCCCTGCGCTTCGTGGCCGGGGACGAGGGCGGCCTGGAGGCGGTCTACCGCCGGTGGGCCCCTCTCGTCCTCTCGCTGGCCCGGCAGTCGCTGGGGGACGGCGCGGAGGCCGAGGACGTCACCCAGACGGTGTTCCTCGCCGCCTGGCACGGCCGCCACGGCTACCGCCCCGGCCGCGGCCCGCTGCCCGCCTGGCTCGTGGGCATCGCCCGGCGCAAGATCGCCGACGCCCTGTCCGCCCGCACCCGGCGCACCGACGTCGCCGCCGCGGCGGCCGCGCGCGAGTCGACCCGCTCGCCGGATTCGTCGAACGCGCACGACGCGGTCCTGAACCGCGTGGACGTCACGCGGGAACTGCGCCGCCTTCCCGAGGCCCAGCGGCGGGTGCTGTGCCTGGCGTTCTACGGTGACCTGACGCAGACGCAGATCGCCCACGTCACCGGCTGGCCGCTGGGTACGGTCAAGAGCCACGCCCGGCGCGGCCTGCTCCGCCTGGGCCGGTGCCTGGACGGCGAGGCCGCGTAGGAAGGCCCCGACGGACGGCTCGGGCACCGGCCGCGGGAACTCAGTGCCGGCGACGGGAACTCGGTGCCCGCCACCGGAGCCCGGCGCAGGCCACGGAAACTCGGTGCCGGTCGCCGGAGCGGGTGCCGGCCTTGGGAAGAGGAGCACATGACCACCGCGAACCCACCCGGGCAGCCCCCGCCCGAACCAGCCGCCGCACCCGGCGGCGCCGGTGTGACCACGGGGGTGCTGGCGCGGCGCCTCGGTGTCTCGCCCATGACCCTGCGTTCCTGGGACCGCCGCTACGGCATCGGACCGACCGCACGCACCGGGGGCGGCCACCGGCGCTGGACGGCGGGGGACGTGGCCACCGTCGAGGAGATGTGCCGGCTGACGGCGACCGGCATCCCGCCGGCCGACGCGGCCCGCGCCGCCCGAGCGTCCGCCGCCGGACCGCCGCCCGCGCCCGAGACCGTCGCCGCCCCGGCGCTCCCGCCGGCCGCGGCGCGGTCCCGGGCGGCCGGCGCGCTGCCCCTCGGCGACGTGCGTCTGGAGTGCCGCGGCCTGGCCCGCGCCGCCGTACGGCTGGACGCGCCGGCCCTGGAGGAACAGCTCACCGCGGCCGTCGAGCGGTACGGCGTGGTGGTCGCCTGGCAGGAGGTGATGGCCCCCACGCTGCGCGCCGTGGGACGCCGCTGGGCCTCCTCCGAGGACCGGTACGTCGAGGTGGAGCACCTGCTCGCCTGGCACGTCTCCACGGTGCTGCGCCGCAGCGCGCCGCCCGTCCTCCCGGTGACCGCCCCGGCGACCGGCTGCGTCCTGCTGGCCTGTGCGCCCGGCGAACAGCACACGCTGCCGTTGGAGGCGCTGCACGCCGCGCTCGGCCGTGAGGGTCTGCCGGTGCGCATGCTGGGAGCGGCGGTGCCCGTCGAGGCGCTGGACGCGGCGGTCCGCAGGCTCGGGCCGGTCGCGGTCGTGCTGTGGGCCCAGGACAGCGCACGGGCCGCTCCCGCCCTGGCCCGGCACGTCGCCGCGCTGCGCTGGGGCATGAAGGGGGCGCGCCGTGGTCCGGCGGTGCTGCTGGGCGGCCCCGGCTGGAGCCGGACCCAGCCCGCCGAGGTGCTCAGACCGGCCGGACTGGCGCAGGCGGTGGAGGCGCTGCGCGCGCTGTGCGGAGCGGGGAGCGGCGGAGCCGGATGACGTTCAGGACCGCTCCCGGGCCCGCCGGAAGCGGTCCAGGCCCGCCGCCAGCGACACCACCGGCTCGGGGTAGCCGGTCCTCGCCAGTTCTTGCGCCGGAAGTCTCCACGGCTCGTGCACATGGGTCTCCTTCACGGCCGCCAGTTCCGGCACCCAGCGCCGCACGTACGCACCGTCCGGGTCGTACTTCTTGCCCTGGGTGACGGGGTTGAGCACCCGGTTGGGCCGGGTGTCGGTGCCCGTGCCGGCCATCCACTGCCAGTTCAGCTGGTTGTTCGCCAGGTCGCCGTCGACCAGCAGGTCCAGGAAGTGCCGGGCGCCCACCCGCCAGTCCACGTACAGCGTCTTGGTGAGGAGGCTCGCGGCCAGCAGCCGGCCCCGGTTGTGCATCCAGCCCTCGTACCGCAGCTGCCGCATCGCCGCGTCCACCACCGGGTAGCCGGTGCGGCCCTCCCGCCACGCCTCGGCGTCCGCCTCCGCGTCCCTGCCGCGCCGCCAGCGGTCGCGCTTGGTGCGGTAGTCGCGGACGGCGGCCTCCGGACGCGCGGCGAGCACCTGGCGGTGGAAGTCGCGCCAGGCGATCTGCCGTACGAACGCCTCCGCGCCGGGGCCGCCCGCCCGCCCGGCCCGGTGCACCACCTCGACCGGCGACAGCGTGCCGAAGTGCAGGTGGGGGGAGAGCCGGGAGGTGGCGTCCCCCGCCAGGTCGTCGTGCCCGTCCTCGTACGAGGCCACGCCGGAGCGCAGCCACGCGGCCAGCCGGCGCCGGGCCTCCGTCTCGCCGCCCGCGCACAGCCCCGGTGACACCCCGGTCACGGCGCCGCGTTCCGGCAGCGGGGCGGAGCCCACCTCCTCGGGCACGGTGACCGCGCGCGGGGCCTCCAGCACGTCCCGCAGGCCCTGGGCGGACCAGTGCCGGTGGTAGGGCGTGAACACCGCGAAGTGGTCGGAGGAGTTCGGGGTGACCGCGCCCGGCGGCACCGCCGTGCTCACCGTGTCGTGCACGTACAGGCGCCGCCCTTCGGCCTCCAGGGCCCGGCGCAGCCGCCGCTCCCGCGCGTGCGCGAAGGCGCTCACGTCACCCGCCATGTGCACCTCGTCGGCGTCCGCCTCGGCGGCCACCCGGCACACCTCGGTGACCGTGTCGCCCTCGCGCAGCACCAGCCGCCCGCCCCGCTCCCGCAGCCGGGCGTCCAGGTCACGCAGGCAGTCGGCGAGGAACGCGAGCCGGTTGGGCGCGGCGAAACCCGCCGCGTCCACGGACGGGTCACGCACGAACAGCGGCACCACCCGGCCGCCGCCGTGCAGGGCCGCGCGCAGCGGCGGATGGTCCGACAGGCGCAGATCGCAGGTGAACACGACGACCGAGGTGTGCATGGGGGCTCACTTCCGCTTCCGTAGTCTCGCTCTCGGAAGGTTTCGCCCCGGCGGCCGGTCCCGGATGCGGCCGGCCGCCGATGGTCCCCCGTTCGGGTGGCGCCGCATCCGTGCCGGCTGCCGACGGGGAAGTACCTGAGGAAGAGACGCCGGGCCCCGCGCCCGTGCGGACGTCGCAGCAGGTCCCGAGGAGCGAGGCGAGGTGGTGGGCCGTGGCGGACGGATCCGCGGTCGCGGACGTCGTCGTGGTGGGTGCCGGGGTCGCCGGCCTCGCCTGTGCCCGTGACCTGGCCGCCGCCGGGCTCGGCGTCGCGGTGCTGGAGGCGGGCGACGGGGTCGGCGGACGGATGCGGACCGACCGGCTGGACGGCTTCACGGTGGACCGCGGCTTCCAGGTCGTCAACCCCGCATACCCGCAGCTGCGCCGCCGGCTGCCCGCACCGTTCCTCGCCCCGCGCCCCTTCCTGCCGGGCGTCCTGGTGCACACCGGCGACCGGCGCGTGCTGCTGGCCGATCCGCGCCGCCGCCCCGACACGGTGCGGTCGCTGCTGTCCGGACGGCTCGCCGGGCCGCGCGACCTGGCGGCGCTGGCCGCGCTCGGCGCCCGCGACGCGCTCGCTCCGGCCGGTGCGCTCAAGCGGTCACCGGAGCGCACCACCCGCGCCGCCCTCGCCGGGGCGGGCTTCTCCGAATCGTTCGTGGAAAGCTTCTTCCGGCCGTTCCTCTCCGGAGTCTTCCTGGAGGACGCCCTGGAGACCTCCAGCCGGGTGTTCCACCTGGTGTGGCGCAGCATGCTGCGCGGCGCCCTGTGCCTGCCGGCCTTCGGCGTCCAGGCGGTCCCCCGTGCCCTGGCCGCCGCCCTGCCCAAGGGCACCGTACGGCTCGGCACCCCCGTGGCGCGGCTCGCCGGCCGGGGCGTGGTCACGGCCGACGGTACGGAACTGCCCGCGCGTGCCGTGGTCGTGGCGACCGGTGCCGACGCCGCCGCACGGCTGCTGCCCGGTCTGGACGTCCCCGCCCACCGCACGGTCACGACGTACCACCACGTCGCTCCGCGCTCGCCCCTGGGTGGGCCCGTCCTGCTGGTCGACACCGGCCGCCGCGTGCTGAACACCTGCGTCCTCAGCGATGTCGCACCCGAGTACGCGCCGCGCGGCAGCGCCCTGGTCGCCACCTCGGTGCTGGGCGGCGACACCGAGCCGGTGAGGGCGGCCGTCGGCACGGCGCTGTCCGAGCTGTACGGCACCGACACCGGCGCCTGGGACCTGCTGGTCGCGCGCACCGTCGAGGCCGCGCTGCCCGCCATGCCGCCGCCCTGGCGGCTGACCCGCCCCTGCCGCATCGGCCCCGGCCGCTACGTCTGCGGGGACCATCGCGGCACGGGTTCCGTCCAGGGCGCCCTCGCCTCCGGCGCGCGGGCCGCCCGGGAGGTGCTGGCGGACCTCGGCGGGCGCTGACCGCACGACGAGCGCGCCGCTCGGGCGTCAGCGGGCGAACTTCGCGACGGCCGCCGGGGTGACCGGGGTGAAGAAGTTGACCAGGTTGCCGTCGGGGTCGCGGAACAGCAGTGAGCGGTTGCCCCAGGGCATCGTGGTGGGCTCGGTGACGAAGTCGGTGACAAAACCGGCCAGGTCACGGTGGACGCGGTCCACGTCGTCGACGAGGAACTCGGTGATCACGCTGTGGTTGTCCGCCGGGCGGGCGGAGTCCGGGGCGAACAGCGGGACGGTGCGGGTACCGGCGATCGCGAGGGTGGCGGTGGGGGTCCTGAGTTCGGCGAAGTCCTCGGTGGCCCAGGCGGCCCGCACGCCGGTGGCCCGCTCGTAGAACTCGACGAGACGCGCCACGTCGCCGGTGATGATGCGGATCGATACGAAGTTCACGGGGGTCTCCCTGGCTGTGCCGACGGTGTACGCCTCGCAGGCTAGGAGAGATAGCGGACGGAACCGGTCCGGTATTCGCCCTAGGCTGGGAACATGTACCGACCCACCGGACGCGTGCTCACCCTCCTGGAGCTGCTCCAGTCGGGCGGCACCCGGACCGCTGCCGAACTCGCCGGCCAGCTCGGCGTCGAGGAACGCACCGTGCGGCGGTACGTGGACCAGCTGATCGACCTGGACGTGCCCGTGGAGTCGGTGCGCGGCCGCTACGGCGGGTACCGACTCGCTCCGGGACACCGCCTGCCTCCGCTCATGCTCACCGACGAGGAGGCGCTGGCCGTCCTGCTCGGCCTGGTCGCCGGCCGCCGCACCGGGCTGACGGCGGCGGGGGACACGGCGGCCGAGACGGCGTCCGCGAAGATCCGGCGGGTGCTGCCCGGACACCTCGCCCGCCGGCTCGCCGCGCTCCTGGAGACACTCGCGTTCACCGACCGGACCGGAGGGTCCGACGCCCCGGACGCCGGGGTCCTGCTCACCCTGGCCGATGCGGTGCGCCACCGGCGGCCGGTCACGGTCCGGTACACCGACGGCGCGGGACGGCACAGCGAGCGCACGCTGCACGCGTACGGGATCGTCGCCCATTCCGGCCGGTGGTACGTCACGGGCAAGGACGCCGGGATCGACGAGGACCGCACCCTCCGGCTCGACCGCATCGCGGACGCGAGGACCCTGCCGGGCTCGTTCGAGCCACCCGCCGGGCCCGCCCCGGCGCAGCGCCTGCTGTCGGCCCTGGCCACGGCCGACCACCGGCACGAGGTGATCCTGCGGATCCACGGGACCGTCGCCCAGATCCGCGCCCGCCTCCCCGCCGCCGTCGCCAGGCTGGCGGATCCCGAGCCCGCGGCGGGCCGGGATGCGGCGGCCGAGCGCTGGCGGCGCGTCGAGATCCGGGCGGAGCGGCTCGACTGGCTGCCTCCCGTCCTCGCCTCCCTGGACCGGCCGTTCGTCATCGACCGCCCCGACGAACTGCGCGACCTCGTCAGCGCCCTCGCCACCCGCCTCGCCTCCTACGCCCGCGGCACCCACGGGCCCACCTCCACGCCGCCCACCGATCCCCCACCGGAGGAACCGGAGTGAACCGGGCGCTGCCATGCGACGTGCAGGGATATTTCCGGCTCGTCCTGCCTGCCTCGGGCAGAGGGGAGTACGGCGGGGTACCCGTCCGTCGGACGACGCCGAAGCCGCACAGGTTCGCCGGGGTCGAGGAGTCCGCCCCGTTCGACAAGGAGAGCACGATGCCCGACCGCACGACGGCCGCCGATCTCGGTCCTACGCCGGTACGGCCGCCGCTGGACCCCGAACTGGCGCCTGTCGAGGCCGAGTTGCGCGAAAACCTCCCGGCCCTGTCGGACGCGACCCTCCCCGAGGCCCGCCGGCTGACCGCCCAGGGGCTGCCCGGCGAGGGGCCGGAGGAACTGCGGGCGGGCGGCAGGGTGCGCCTGTCGGAATTCCGGGTCCCCGGACCCGAGGGCGCCCCCGACCTCACCCTGCTGGTCCTCAGCCCGGCCGGGCACCGGGAGCCGGTCGGCGGCATCTACCACATCCACGCGGGCGGGACGGTCGTGGGAGACCGCCGCAACGGCCTGCGCACGGTGCTGCCGTTCGTCGCCGAGGGCGCCGCCGTGGTGGTGTCCGTGGAGTACCGGCTGGCCCCCGAGCACCCCGACCCCGCGCCGGTCGAGGACTGCTACGCGGGGCTGGTGTGGACCGCGAAGAACGCGGAGCGGCTCGGCATCCGCCCCGAGCGGCTGCTCGTGCTCGGCGCCAGCGCCGGGGGCGGCCTCGCGGCCGGAACCGCACTGCTCGCCCGCGACCGCGGCTTCCCCGGCCTGAGCCACCAGGTGCTGATGTGCCCCATGCTCGACGACCGCTTCGGGACGCACAGCAGCCGCATGCTGGACGGCACGGGGACCTGGGACCGCAACGCCGCCCTCTACGCCTGGAACGCCCTGCTGGGCGACCGGCGGGGCGGCCCGGACGTGTCGCCCTACGCCGCGCCGGCCCGCGCCGCGGACCTCGCCGGGCTGCCCAGGACCTACCTCGACACCGGTTCGGCGGAGGGGTTCCGCGACGAGATCCTCGACTACGCCCGCCGTCTCTCCGAGGCGGGGGTGAGCGTGGACCTCCACATGTGGGGCGGGGGCTTCCACGGGTTCGACTGGACGGTACCGGACGCGGCGGTCTCCCGGGCGGCCACGGCGACCCGCGAGGCGTTCGTCCGCCGGGCCCTCGAAACCTGAGCGGCGGGGGCCGTGCGCACCCGAAGGGGGGTTGGGTACACCCCGGACCTGCGGACGGCCCCATTCTCGAGCGCCCCCGGATCCGGTTGGCTGGTGCACGTCACCGACAGAACTCACCACCGGGGGGGACCGACCATGCGGATGCCGACACCGAAGAGGGCCGGAGCCGTCGTACTCACCGCCGCCCTGCTCACGCTGGTGCCGCCCGTGACCGCCACGGCCGGCACCGGCGGGCCGCCGGGACCGGGGCGGCACTACGGCGAGGACGTGCTCCGGCGGGACCTGGCGGCCGTACGACGGGCCGGGGGAGGCGACGTGAACGTGCTGGCCAGGGTCGACGGGACGGCCGGCGGGCCGCTCATGGCACGGATCGGCACCCGGACGGCCGGCTCCGCGGAACCGGTCCCGTGGAACGCCCACTTCCGGGTGGCGAGCACGACGAAGACGTTCACGGCGACCGTGGTCCTCCAACTCGCGGCGGAGAAACGGCTGTCCCTGGACGACACCGTCGCGCACTGGCTCCCCGGAGTCGTCGCGGGCCACGGCAACGACGGCAGCCGCATCACCGTCCGCGACCTGCTCCGCCAGACCAGCGGTCTGTACGACTACGTCGACGACCCGGAGATCCAGGACCGGCTGCTCCACCACTTCGACGAGAACCGGTACGACACCACACCCGCGGCCGACCTGGTCGCGGTGGCCATGAGACACCGCCCGCTGTTCGTGCCCGAGCGGGGCGGGGCCACCCGCTGGGCGTACTCCAACACCAACTACCTGGTGGCCGGGATGATCGCCGAGAAGGCCGGCGGCGCGAGCTGGCGGGAGCTCGTCGAGCGCCGGGTGATCGACCGGCTGGGGCTGCGCGACACCTCCGTGCCCGGACTCGACCCGCGCCTGCCCGACCCGCACGTGAACGCGTACCTGACCAACCCCGACGGCAGGCGCCTCGACGTCACCGAGCACAGCCTCCAGCACACCGCGGACTCCGGGGTGGTGAGCACCACCGCCGACCTCGACACCTTCTTCCGCGCCCTGGCGGGCGGCCGGTTGCTCCCCGCCGCGCAGTGGCGCGAGATGCGGCGGACGGTGGAGCGCACCGACGACCCGGAGGACGTCGCGGAGATGCCCGAGGGCACCTACGGCCTCGGGCTGCGCAGGATCCCGCTCTCCTGCGGCGGCTACTACTACACCCACGAGGGCGACGGGGCGGGCGTCAACACCCGTCCCGCGGTGAGCGCGGACGGCAGGCGCGCGGTGACCGTCTCGATCACCACGACCACCGCGCCACCGGACCTGCCCACCCTCAACCGCGCCACCGGCGCCCTCGTCGACCACGCGCTGTGCGCCGGGAGGCCCACCGGTACCGAGTGACGGGTGCCGGTCCTGCGCCGGCCGGCGGACCGTCACCACGGACCGTCACCGCGGACCGTCGGCCGAGAGCGCGTCCCGGAGCTGGGCCCTGGCGGTGATGCCCAGCTTGGGGAAGACCTTGTGCAGGTGGTAGCCGACCGTACGGGGGGAGAGGTACAGGCGGGCCGCGATGTCGCGGTTGGTCAGGCCCTGCGCCGCGAGTTCGGCTATCTGCCGCTCCTGCGGGGTGAGTTCACCGCCGACCGAGGGCCCCGAGGCCCCCGCCGCCCGCAGTTCCGCGGCCGCCCGCTCGGTCCACGGGCGGGCGTCCAGGCGCTGGAAGCACTCCAGGGCGGCGCCGAGGTGCGCACGGGCCTCGACGCTGCGCCGGCGCCGGCGCAGCCACTCGCCGAAGTCGAGCCGCGCGAGCGCCTTCTCGAACGGCCAGGCGTCGGTGGCCGGGTCGTCGAGCGCGGCACGGAAGTGCCGTTCCGCCTCGTCGGTGTCGGTCAGCAGCGCGGCGGCCCGGCTCAGGACGGCTGCCAGCCGGGGTGAGGGGTCGGGCTTCAGGGCGTGGGCCACGGCGTCGGCCACCGTGCGGGCGTCGTCCGCCCGTCCGGCGCGGACCGCCGCGGCCGCCAGGTCGCCGAGGTGGTAGAGCGAGGCGTGGTAGTGGACGGGCACGGGGCGGAAGTCCCGGGTGAAGATCGCCCGCAGCTGCTCGTAGGCGTCCTCGTGCTCGCCCGCGACGAACGCGGCCATGCCCAGGGCGTACCGGTGCCGGACCTGGAGGCTCAGCGAGCGGCGCAGGTCCACGCCGTGGACGGCCTCCGCCGCCTGCGTCCGGGCCGCCGCGTGGTCACCGCGCAGCGCGCTCAGGGTGGCCCGCAGCACCCGGGCGCCCGCCGTCACGTTGTCGGCACCCGCCTCCGTCGCCATCCAGAACGCCTCGTCCGCCGCGTCCTTCGCCGCCGCCCAGGAGCCGTTCTCGAACAGCGCGAGGGCGAGCGCCTGGGTGACGGTCGCGTTGGTGCCCGCGCTGCCGGCCCGCCGCAGCACGTCCATGGTGCGCCCGAGGATGCGCACCGCCTGCCCGGTCTCGTCCAGGATCCAGGTCGTGCCGCCCAGCGCGGTGAGGTTCCCGAGGGTCTCCGCCCGCGCCAGGGCGGCGAGTCCGTCCTCCAGGTGCCGTGCCAGCAGCGGCCGTTCGTGGTGCGGATCGACGACCGCCCGGACCCAGGCACGGCCCGCCGGGTCACCGTCCTCGTCGATCAGGCCGCCGATCCGGCGGAGCTCCTCACGGTAGTAGGGCGCACCGGAGTTGTAGACGGACGTCGCGGCGGTGCTCAGGGCGTCCAGGGCCAGACCCGGAGCGGGCGCCGCGCAGGCCTCGGCGACGCCGAGCAGCAGCGCCAGCGCGTCCTCGTGACGCAGCGTCACCCCGAGGGCCCAGCCGCCCAGCAGCGAGGCCTCGGCACGCAGCCGGGGATCCTCGGTGATCCCGCCGACCCGGCCGCTCATCTCGCCCACCCACTGCGGATGGCCGGCGAACATCGCCGCCTGGGCGGCCGTCAGCAGCCGCCGGGCGCGCAGGTCCGGGGCCGGGGTCAGCTCGGCGGCGCGTTCCAGCGCGGTCGCGGCCGCCGCGTAGCCGCCCCGGTCCCGGGCCCGTTCGGCGCTCTCGGCCAGGGCGTCGGCGACCTCCGCGTCCTGGCCGGTGGCCGCCGCGGCCAGCTGCCAGGCCCGGCGGTCGGGCTCCTCGGTCAGCGCGGCGGCCAGCGCGAGATGCGCCTGCCGGCGCTCGTGGAAGGACGCCGCGTGGTAGACGGCCGAACGCACCAGCGGATGCCGCGGCAGCACCCTGCCGTCCGCCACCCGCACCAGCCCCGCCCGCTCGGCGGGGTCCAGCGCCCGTACGACGTCCAGATCCGGCGCGGCCCGTATCAGGTCGGCCAGCGGGGCCGCGCCGGCCGCGGCCATCAGCAGCAGGGCTTGGCGGGTGGGCGCGGGCAGACCGGGCAGGTCGGCGGCGAACAGGTTCTCCAGCCGCGCCGTGAGGGGCAGCGTGGTACCCGCGGCGCCCTGGCCGCCGTCCGCGCTCCGGCCGCGGGCCAGCGCGCGGGGCAGCTCGATCAGGGCCAGCGGATTGCCGGCCGCCTGCCTCAGGATCTCGGCCCGTGCCTTGCCCCGGGGCGGATCCGGCTGCGCGTCCAGCAGCAGCCCGGCCGCGGTGCGGCTCAGCGGGCCCACGGTCACCTGGGGAAAGTCCCGGTCGAAGCGGGCCGGTACGCCGTCCTCGCGGGCGGCCAGCAGCAGCACCACCGGCCTGCCCTCCAGCCGCCGGGCGAGAAAGCCCAGCACGTCCACCGAACCGAGGTCCAGCCACTGGGCGTCGTCCACCAGCAGGAGCAGCGGCCGGCGGGCGGCGGCCTCGGTGACCAGGCCGAGCACACCGGCGCACAGGGACAACTGGTCGAGCTTCAGCTCGTACCGGGCCCCGTCCGGACCGAAGGCACGGTCCAGGGCCTCCCGTTGGGCCGCGGGCAGCCCGTCGCCCGGCAGCAGGGGATGCAGCAGCTGGTGCACCCCCGACAGACCGAGGCCCGCCTCCCCCTCACTGCCGCGCACCCGCAGGATCCCCAGGCCCAGCTCCCGCCCCCGCTCGGCCGCCCGGTCGACGAGGGTGCTCTTGCCCGCCCCCGGCTCCCCGGTCAGCACCAGCACCTGCGGACCGCTGCCGTCCACCGCCGCGAGCAGCCGGTCGACGTGGCCCAGTTCGGCGGTCCGGCCCAGGATGCGCGGTTCGCGGGGGTGGTCGGTGCCGCCGTGCATGACCGTCCTTCTCGTCTGTGCGCCGCCACGGGTCGAGGTGAGCGCGCTGGTACGTCCATCCTGCCAGTGACGACCGGGGCGACCGGTACCGCGGTGACTGGTCAGATGACGGAAGCGGGCCGGCCCGGACTCCGCGAGGATGGCCCTGGCCAGGGAGAACGCACCGCCATGGGAGTACGTGAATGACGGTCCACCCACCCGAGGGGGCCACGCCGGGGACCGCCCTGCTGGGCCGGGACGGCGAGATCGAGCGAATCCTGCGGTGCGTGCGGCGCGAACCCGGCACCCCGGGGACCCTGCTGCTCCTCGGCGACGAGGGGATCGGGCGTACGACGCTGCTCCGGCACGTCCGGGAGCGGGCCGGAACCGAGGGCGTCCTGGTGCTGGCCGCACAGGGCTGGGCCGGGGACCCGCGGCCCGTACCCGCCTGCCTGCGGCAGCTCCTCGCGTCGTCGCGGGCGGCCGACGAGCGCCCGCCGGGGGCCGTACCACCGGGGGACGGGCGACCGGACGAGGCCGACCTGCCGGCGGCGGTGACGGCGCTGCTCGAGAGGCTCTGTGCCGACCGGCCGGTGCTGGTGTGCGTGGACGACGCCGACCTGTGCGACCGCGCCTTCCTGGAGACGCTGTTCACCGCGGCCCGGCTGCTGGCCGGCCGCGCCCTGACGTTACTGCTCGGCGCCCGCCACGAGGCGGCCCTGCCCGTGCCGCCACCCGGTACCGAGTCCCTGCGGCTGGGCCCGCTGGACGCCGCCGCGGCAGCCGCCCTCCTCGACCGCCAGCCGCTCCCGCCCACCGGCAGACACCGGCTGGAGATCCTCGCCGAGGCCGCGGGCAACCCGCTGGCCCTCGTGGAACTCGGCCGCGCCGCGCCGGGCCCCGCGCAGGCGGTGCGGCACGCCCCCGCGGAACACGTCTTCGGGGTACGACTCGCCGCGCTGCCCGCCGCGACGAGCCGGGCCCTGCTGTACGCGGCCGCCGCGGAACCGGACGAGAGCGTCGCCGCCGTCATGGCCGCCCTGGGCATCGGCGACCTGGCGGTGTGGGCGCCGGCGGAGGCGGCCGGGCTGGTCGTGCTCGCCGAGGACCGGTTGGACTTCCGGCATCCGCTGGCGCGGTCGGCCGCCTGTCTGCGACGTCCCGCGGCCGAGCGCCAGCGCGCGCACCGCGACCTCGCGGAGGTCGCCGCGCGGCCCGAGGCCAGGGCACGCCACCTGGCCGCGGCCACCGTGGGCACGGACGCGTCCGTCGCCGCGGCGCTGGAGGGGTCCGCCTGGCGGCGCGGGGACGCGGTGCGGGCCGCGCGCGACCTGGAGCAGGCGGCCCGGCTCAGTCCGGGACGCCCGGAACGCGCCCGCCTGCTCGCCGCGGCACTGACGGCGGCGTGCACGGTGGGGGACCCCGGCTGGACCCGGGAGCTGTACGGACGGCTCGTCCAGGAGGACGCCGACCCGGAACTCCTGTGCGTGGCGGCCGGGGCCCTGGCCTCCGCCCTGTCCCACGAGTCCGCCCAGCGCGAGGCGTTCGAGCTGCTGACCGCCGCCTCGGAGCACTTCCCCGCCCTCGACCCGACCCTCGCCCTCACCCTCACGACCCTGGCCGCCGGCATCACCGCCCGCTCGGGCCTGCCGGAACACCGGGCGACCCTGCCGACCCTGCTCGCCCGGGTACGCCGGACGCCCGGAGCCGGGGGGACCGGGGGGATCGAGCGGACCGAGAGGGCCGAGCGGGTCGGCGGGGCCGGTGCGGCTGCCGGGGCTTGGCTGGTCCAGGGGGAGGGACCGTTGGCCGGGCTGGACTCTTCGGGGGCCCGGCGGGCCATGGAGGCGCTGGTCGGTGTGGTGGGGCGGCCCGAGACCGCCCCTGGGGCGCCGGCCGGGCCAGGGCGGCCGGGGCGGGCCCCGCTCGGCGGTCCGGACGCGCCGGTCGTCCGGACCGTACTCGCCGCGGTGGCGCACCACGCCGACGAGGCGGACGCGGACCTGGGCCGGTCCCGCACGGCCGACGACCGGCTGAGGGCCGCCCGCGCCTTCGGGCTGCGCGGCTGGTCGGTCGTCCCGCACGTGGACACCCTGCTGGCCGGCGGGCGGTTCACCGAGGCCGGTTCCGTCATCGAGGACGCCCGCACCGAGGCCGCCGTACTGCGGCTGCCGGGCCTGACGGCCGACCTGGAGGCCCAGGCCCTGACCCTGTGGGCGCTGCGCGGCGCCCCGGCCCCGGAACCCCGGCTCACCCCGTCCGTCTGGCGTGCCGTCTGCCTTCAGGAGAACCGGGCCACCCACGCCCGGCTGCTGCGCGCCCGCGGTCTCGTCGCCGTGCTGCGCGGGGACATGGAGGACGGCTGGCGGCACCTGCGCGGCCTGTTCACCGCCGACGGATCACCCCTGCACCCCCACCTGTCGCCCCGCGGCATCGCCGCACTCGCCGTCACCGCCCAGCGCACCGGCCGCACGGCCGAGGCCCTGCCGGTCCTGGAGCGGGTCCGGGCGGCCCAGGGCGACCGCCCCAGCACCAGGATGACCCTGCTGCTGCACCACGCCGCCGCCCTGGTCGGCCCGGAGCGCGAGGCCGAGCAGCACTACCAGCTCGCCCTCGTCAACCACTCCGCGAACCGCTGGCCGTGGGAGTGCGCGCACCTCCGCCTCAGCTACGCGATCTGGCTGCGCCGTGCCCGCCGCACCCGGGAGGCGCGCGCACAGCTGACCACCGTCCTGGAGACCGCCGAACACCTCGGCGCGGGCACCCTCGCGGACGCCGCCCACCGCGAACTGCGCGCCAGCGGCGCCGCACCGGCCCCCGAGGGCGCCGGTCCGCTGGAGCGACTGACCGCTCAGCAGCGGCAGATCGTCCAGCTCGTCGCGGGCGGCCTGTCGAACCGGGAGATCGGCGAGCGGCTCTTCCTCTCGCCGCGGACCGTGGGCTCGCACCTGTACAAGGTGTATCCCATACTCGGCATCAGCAGCCGCCACCAGCTCCGTGACCTGGTGCAGGGCCGGTGAGCGGGCCGACGGACGGCGGCCGCGGGACAGCCCGTGACACCGGGAGCCCGGCCGGACGGACGCCCATGACGTCGGGACACCGGTCGCGGGGGTGCCCATGACACCCGGCAGGCCGGCCACGGCCGTCGTCCTCGACCAGGCCGTGCGGCGCCTGATCGGCGCCACCGCCGCACCGCCCGCCCTCGACGACCTCGGCCCGGACACCGCACGGCAGGCACTGCGGGAGACCCAGGCCGACCGGTTCGAGGACTTCGCCGTGGACGCCGTCTTCCGCACCGCACCGGTCGGTCCCTCCGGGCTGCTCGGCTTCTGGACGGTCCGCCCGGCGGGGGTGCCGGGACCGCTCCCGGTCCTGCTGTACCTGCACGGCGGCCGCTGGACCCTGGGCGACGCCCAGACCCACGCCCGGCTCATCAGCGAACTCGTCACCGACGCCGGCGTGTGCGCCGTCGTCCCCGAGTACAGCCGCACCCCGGAGGCCCGTTACCCGGTGGCCCTCGAAGAGTGCTACGCCCTGCTGACCCGGGCTGTCTCCCAGGCTCGCGAACTCGCCCTGGACCCCGGCCGGCTGGCGGTGGCCGGGGACTGCGCCGGCGCCACCCTCGCCGCCGCCGTGACCATGCTGGCCAAGCTCCGGGGCGGTCCCAAGATCGCCGCGCAGCTCCTCTACTACCCGCTCACCGACGCCCGTTGCGACAGCGCCTCGCAACGCCGGTTCGGCACCGGCCACCTGCTCACCCGCCGGGCCCTGCGCGCCTACTGGGCGAGGTACGTCACCGACCCGGCCGGGCGCGCCGAACCCACCGCCGTGCCGCTGCGCGCCCGCCCGCAGGAGCTCGCGGGACTTCCGCCCGCCCTGGTCGTCACCGCCGAGGCCGACGTGGCCAGGGACGAGGGCGAGCAGTACGCGCGGCTGCTCACCGAGGCGGGCGTCGAGACGCTGTCCGTCCGGTTCCTCGGCACCGTCCACGACTTCGTGGCGCTGCACGCCCTGGCCCACAGCGAGACCACCAGGGCCGCGATCCGCACGGGCGGCTCCTTCCTGCGCACCCGCCTCGACGCCGCGCGGCCCCCCGGGACGGCGACCGGCACCGCCACCACCGCGGCCGTCGAGGACCAGTCGGGCGACTGATGCGCCGGCCCGCACCGCCGGGTGAGGCTGACACCATGCCGACCGTCATCGACTCCCCCGAGGAGAGCCCCCGCGCCAGGGTGCTGACCACGCGCTCGGTGCCGCCGGGCGAGAGCCTGGACTACTGGCACGACGCCGTGCTCGACACCCTGGTGGGGATGGACATCGCCGCCGAGGGCCGCACCTACGACGCCACCCTGCGCACCGACCGCCTCGGCGAGTTGCAGATCACCACGGTGGAGGCCGACCCCGGCACGGTCCACCGCGCACCGCGCTTCATCGCCCGCGGCGACGGGCGCCAGGTCTTCGTGGCCGTCCAGAGCACCGGCCGCGCCCTGGTCGAACAGGACGGTCGCAGCACCGAGCTGCGGGCCGGGGACATCGGGTTCTTCGAGACCGTACGACCCTTCCGCACCGCCTTCCCGGAACGCTTCCGGATGAGGATCTTCGCGGTGCCACGGCGTCTGCTGGACCTCCCGGAGGCCGACCTGCGGCGGCTCACCGGCCGCGCGATCAGCCCCGGCGGAGGGTTCCCCGCCCTGCTCGCGCCGTTCCTGGAACGGCTGGCGGACACCTCGGAGGCGTACGCGACCCCGACGGCTCAGCGGCTGGCCGGGAGCGTCGTCGACCTGGTGGCGGCCACCGCGGCGGACCAGCTCGCTCAGGACCCCGCCGAACTGCCCGGCGCCGACGGCGTCCTGCTGCTGCGCGTCAGGACGTACATCCGCTGGCAGCTGTCCGACCCCGGGCTGACCCCGGCCGGCATCGCCCGGGCGCACGGCATCTCGGTCCGCTACCTGCACCGGCTGTTCCAGGACGAGGACACCACCGTGTGCCGGTTCATCCGCGAACTGCGGCTGCGGGAGTGCCGCAGGGAACTCGTCGCGCAGCCGCCCGGCTCGGTCGACCTGGGCCGGGTCGCCCGGCGCTGGGGCTTCAGCGGCCCCGCCGGCCTCGGCAAGGCCTTCCGCACCGCCTACGGACTGTCCCCGACCGACTGGCTGGACCGGGTACGGGCGGGCGGGGCGCCATGCTGACCGCGGTCACCTGTGCCGCCCGGGAACCGGCACCCGACGAGCGCCTCGCCGCCTGGCAGCGCGCCCTCTCCCGGACCTTCGTGGACGTCGAGGTCGGCGTGGAGCGGGACCGCCCGTGGACCGGCACCCTGACCGCCGAACGGCTGGGCGTCCTCCAGATCGCCACCGAGGAGTTCGGCCCCGGCGCGATCCTGCGCGACGCGCGCACCGTCGCCGCCGACCCGCGCACCCACATCCTGGTCCGACGGCAGCTGGAGGGCACCGCCCTGCTGCTCCAGGACGGCCGCACCGCCGAACTCACGCCCGGCCGGCTGGCGTTCCACGACGCCCGCCGCCCGTTCCGCGTCGTGCTCCCCGAACGGCAGCGGGCGCGGATCCTGATGCTGCCCCGCGCCCTGCTGCGCCTGGAGGAACGGCAGCTGCACGCCCTCACGGCCACCGTCGTGGACGGTGCCGCCGGGGGAGCGGCGGCGCTGCTGCTGCCGTTGCTCGACGGGCTCGTCGACGAGGTCGCCCGGTCCGGCGCGTCCCGGCGCGAGCAACTCGCCCGTGCCGTACCGGAGATCCTGGCCGCCCTCGCCGTCGAGCGGATCGGCGAGCCGCCCGAGTCGGCCCTGTGGGAGCGGATCACGGCGTCGGTCCAGGCCCGGCTCGGCGAACCCGGCCTCGCCCCGCGGGACATCGCCGACCAGCACGCCATCTCGCTGCGCTACCTGCACCGGCTCTTCCAGCGGCACGGCACCACCATGGGTGCCTGGGTGCGGACCCGCCGGCTGGCCGCGGCCCGTGCGGAACTCGCCGGGCCCGGCGCCGCCCGGCGGCCGATCGCCGCGGTGGCCGCCCGTTGGGGCTTCGCCAGCGCCTCCCACTTCAGCCGGGCCTTCCGTGAGACGTACGGGATGTCACCGGCGCAGTGGCGGCGGGCGGCGGCCGAGGGGGAGTGACGACAGTGCCCTGTCGTGCTCCGGGAGCGCACAGATCGGCGATCGGCGGGCGGGACGGGGGGCGGCGCCCCGATACTTGGGGTCGATGGGGTGGGGCTGCCGCTTGGGGTCCGTCCTTCGGGAACTGCCCCTTGGGAGCGATGGAGCGGACATGACCGACGAGGCGATGGGTGACGAGGTCTACCAGCCGGACGGTTCGGAGGTGCAGGACGACGCGGGGCTGCTGGACGCCGCGGACACCCTGGACTACCGGGCCGGCGAGGAGGCCCTGGACGAGGGCTACTCGCCGCCGGAGCGGCCCTGGGCCGTGGAGCACACCGGTGTGACGGCGGCGGAGGGGCGGCGGGGCGAGACCCTGGACGAGCGTCTCGCCGAGGAGGTGCCGGACCTCGGCGTCCCGGAGGGCGACGGCATCGGCGACGCCTGGGACACGGACGGCGAACTCGTCGACGACGAGGTCGGCGACTACCGTGCCGGACGGCTCCTCGCACCGGACGAGGGAACGCACGAGGTCACCGAGTCCGACCTGTTCGCCTCCGACCGGGGCCTGGACGGCGCGGGCGCGTCGGCGGAGGAGACGGCGATGCACGTGATCCCGGAGGCCGACGCCTACTGACTCGGACGCCGGCCCCGAGCGGCCCCCGTGGCCGGGACCCCGGATCCGAGTCCGGCCCGACAGCCGACGCACGGCCGACGGCCCGTGCAGAAGCCGCGGTCGGTTCGGGTCCTGGCCGGTGGGGAGGGCCGGTGGCCGGGTGCCACGGCCGACGGTCAGTTCAGGGACCGTGGTCGGTTCGGGTCCGATGGCCGGGTTCCGATCCGGGTCCGGTGGCCGCCTTCGGGTCCGGCGGTCGCGGGTCGCGGTCCGGCGGTCGCGGGTTCGGGTCCGGTGGCCGGTTCGGGTCCGGTGGTCGGGTGCAGGGCCCGTGGGCGGTTCGACCCCCGTGACCGGTTCAGGTCCGGTGGTCGGGTTCCGGTTCCGGTCCGGTGGTCGGGTTCCGGTTCGGGGCCGGTGGCCGGTGCAGGTGGCGCAGCAGGGCCGCGACCGCTGCCGGGGGCTCGCCGGGCGGTCGTACCACCATCACCTTCCAGCTCGGCGCGTGCCGGGTGAACCGGTAGGCCGTCAGGTCCGGGAAGCGGTGGGCGATGGTCGGCGGCATGATGCAGACGCCGAGGTCGGCACGGACCAGTTCGGACGCGGCCACGATGTCGTTGACCTCGAACGTCGTGGCGCGTTCGACGCCCGCCGCCCGGAACGAGCGGTCCGCCGCGTCCCTGATGGCCCACCCGGGGGTGAACTCCACCTGGGGCAGCTCGGCGATGTCGGCCAGGTCGACGGTGTCCTCCGGGCCGCTCACGGTGAGACTCCGGCGGGGCGAGGCCACCAGGACCATCTCCTCCCGGGACAGCAGCCGGGTCACCAGCCCGCGTTGCTGCTGCCGGTCCAGTGCCACCACCGCCAGGTCCACCGTGCCCTCGCGCAGCGCCTGCCGGATGTCGGTGACCGCGGCCTGCCGCAACCGGACGCCCACCCGTGGATGTTCCGCCCGCAGCGCGGCCAGCGCGAGGTGCAGGTCCGCCCAGACGCCCTGCATCGTGCCGACCGTCACCCGGCCGCGCAGCTCGCCCCTCGCCGCGTCGACCGCCTCCCTGGCCGCCTCGGCGGCGCGCAGCGCCTGCCGGGCCGCCGGGACGAACGCCTCGCCGGCCGGGGTGAGGCCGACCCGGTGCGTGGTCCGGGTGAACAGCGCGGTGCCCAGCTCGCGTTCGAGGGCGCGGACCGTACCGGAGACGGCGGACTGGACCACGTGCAGCCGGCGCGCCGCCGCCGTGAACCCACCCGCGTCGGCCACCGCGACCACGACTTCCATCTGCCGCAGGTCCATCATCCGCTCCCACCGACCCAGCGCCCGCCCGAGCCGGGCGACGACCTCCGCCGCATCCTAGACACGCCCCCCACCACGAAGGAGCGGCCACACCCAGCACCCACACGCCCGTCGCCCCCAGCCCTACGCCGACCGCACCGCCCCCCGTCGCAGTTCCGTCAGCCAGTACAGGAAGGCCAGGATCGGCAGGGCGGCGCCGAACAGGGTCACCGCGGTCCAGCCGTCCGCTCGGAAGGCGAGGGAGGCCGCCTGGGAGCCGATTGCGCCGCCGATGAAGAAGATCGCGATGAAGGCGCTGTTCAGGCGGGCCCGGGCCAGGGGGTCCAACTGGTAGACCGTGTGCTGTCCGAGGATCAGGCTGGTCTGCACCGCCATGTCGAGGGCGACGGCCGCCAGGCCGATCAGGACGACGCTGTGCTGACCGAGACCGGCCACGGCGAAGGCCAGCGCGGCGACGCCGAACGCGGCCCCGGTCATCGGCCGGGTCAGTCCCCGGTCGGCCCAGTGCCCGGCCAACGGGGCCACGGCCGCACCGGCCGCTCCGACCAGCGCGAACACTCCGACACCGACGGCGGAGTAGTGGAAACGCGGCCCGGTCAGGACGTACGAGACGGTGGTCCAGAAGGCGCTGAAGGCACCGAACATGGCCGCCTGGTAGAGGCCGCGGCGCAGCAGTACCGGATGCGTGCGCACCAGTGCGGCGGTGGAGCGCAGCACGTGGTGGTACGGCACGGACGTGGTGGGCGCGTGCCGCGGCAGGGCGGCGCGCAGGGCCACCGCCAGCAGAGCCATCAGCACGGCCGAGCCGAGGTAGACGACCCGCCAGCCGGCCACCCCGGAGACCAGGCTGCTGAGCGTGCGGGACAGGAGTATGCCGGTCAGCAGGCCGCTCATCACCCGCCCCACGACCCGGCCCCGCGCGTGGTCGGGCGCCAGGCTCGCGGCGAACGGCACGAGGATCTGCGCCACCACGGACGTGGCACCGCTGACCAGCGAGGCGGCCAGCAGCATGGGGAACCCGGTCGACAGCCCGGCCGCCACCAGGGCGAGCGTGGTCACCGCCAGCAGGGCGGTGACCAGGCCGCGCTTCTCCAGCCGGTCACCGAGCGGGACCAGGAAGACCATGCCGATCACATAACCGACCTGGGTGAGCGTGATCAGCGCGCCCGCGGCGGACTCGCCGATGTGGAAGACCCCGCGCAGCTCGGACAGCAGCGGCTGGGCGTAGTACAGGTTGGCGACCGTCATCCCGCAGGCGACGGCGAACAGCGCGATCAGCCAGCCGGGCACCCCGTGGGCGGACCCGGCGGGCGCCTCCCGGCGCGGGGAGCTGAGATCGGACGACGACTGGGACACGGGGATGTTCCTCACAGGAGGCTGTGTACTCACGTACCCCCACAGCGCCGCGCCGCCCGCCGTACTTCCCAGCTCGCGGCGATCATCCGGGATGGCAGTCATCTCGGACGGAGATGAGCGGCGCCGGCGTGCGCTGCGGGGCCGCCGGGTGTGCGCTCGCGGTCAACTGCCGTGTCCGGGACGCCCCTACCGTGGGGCTCGGCGGTACCGGAACCGACCGGTGCGCCGCACGCAATCCCAGGAGACTCGCATGTCCGAAGCCCTCTCGCCCGTCAAGCCGGTGCTGGAACCCGCCGCGCAGGCCTTCGTCGAGGCCACCGCCAACCCGCCGTACCTCTTCGACCTGGCCCCGGAGGAGGGCCGCAAGGCCGTCGACGAGGTGCAGTCCGGTGAGATCGCCAAGCCGGCCGTGGACGAGGAGTGGATCACGGTCTCCGGTGGGCCCACCGGCACCGTCCGGGCCCGCATCGTGAAGCCGGCCGGCGCCACCGGCACCCTGCCGGTCATCATCTACATCCACGGCGCCGGCTGGGTCTTCGGCAACGCCCACACCCACGACCGCCTGGTCCGCGAACTCGCCGTCGGCGCGAACGCCGCCGTCGTCTTCCCCGAGTACGACCGCTCGCCCGAGGCCCGCTACCCGGTGGCCATCGAGCAGAACTGGACGGTCGCGAAGTGGGTCGTGGAGCAGGGCGCGACCAAGGACCTGGACGCCACCCGGATCGCGGTCGCCGGTGACTCGGTCGGCGGCAACATGACCGCCGCCCTCACCCTGATGGCCAAGGAGCGCGGCGGGGTGCCGCTGGTGCAGCAGGTGCTGTTCTACCCGGTCACGGACGCGAGCTTCGACACCGCCTCCTACCACCAGTTCGCCGAGGGCTACTTCCTGCGCCGCGACGGCATGTTCTGGTTCTGGGACCAGTACACGACCGACGAGGCCGAGCGCGCCCAGATCACCGCCAGTCCGCTGCGCGCCAGCACCGAGCAGCTCAAGGACCTGCCCCCGGCGCTGGTCATCGTCGCCGAGGCGGACGTGCTGCGCGACGAGGGCGAGGCCTACGCCAACAAGCTGCGCGAGGCCGGCGTCCCGGTCACCGCGGTCCGCTTCCAGGGCATCATCCACGACTTCGTGATGCTCAACGCGCTGCGCGGGACGCAGGCCGCCGAGGCCGCCATCTCGCTGGCCGCACGCACCCTGCACACGGCCCTGCACACCGCCTGACATGACTGACCCGACGCCCACGATCGTCCTGGTCCACGGCGCCTTCGCCGACGCCTCCAGCTTCGCCCGGGTCGTCCCGGAACTGCAGGCCGACGGCCTGAGGGTGCTCGCGCCCGCCGTGCCCAACCGCAGCCTCACCGGTGACGCCGCCTACATCGCCTCGGTGGTCCGGGCCGTCCCCGGCCCGGTCGTCCTGGTCGGCCACTCCTACGGCGGCGCCGTCATCACCGTGGCGGGCGCCGAGCCCAACGTGCGGGCCCTGGTCTACCTGGCCGGGTACGCCCTGGAGGAGGGCGAGAGCCTCGGCGAGCTGCAGGGCCGCTTCCCGGACTCGGAGCTCGCCTCGGCCCTCGTGTACACGCCGTTCCCGGTCGAGGGCTCCGACGAGCCCGGCACCGACGTGACGGTGGACCCCGAGCGGTTCCCCGAGATCTTCGCCGCCGACGTGGAGCCGGACCTGGCCAGGGTGCTGGCCGTCTCCCAGCGGCCGCTGGCGGGTGCCGCCTTCGCCGAGCCGGCCCCGGTCGCGGCCTGGAGGACCAAACCGTCCTGGGGCCTGGTGTCGTCCGCGGACCGCACCATCAACCCGGACGTCGAGCGCTACGGCTACGAGCGCGCCGGCATGACGACCGTCGAGGTCGACTCGTCGCACCTGGTCATGCTCGCCCACCCGCAGGAGGTCGCCGACGTGATCCGGGCGGCCGTGCTGTCCCTCGGCCCGAAGTAGGCGCGGAGGAGCCCGGAGGAGGCACGGAGTAGGCACGGAGTACACCACGCACCCCGCAAGGGTGACGCAGCGCGGGCCGCGTACCGGTGTCGACCGGGCGCGGCCCGCGCACGTGTAGGTACGTGACCATGCGGACACCGATGCGATCCCCCTGGACCTGGGCCGCCCTCGCCGTCGTGACGGCGGTGTGCGGGGCGCTCCCGTACGTCATGGCAGGCGGCGACGCCCCCCGGCCGCTCACGGCGGGCGAGGCCCGGCGGCTGGCCCTCACCCGGTTCCGCACCTACCGGGACAGTCCGGCCGCGGTGACGGTGCGGGCGCCGCTGCCCGGCGGTACGGCCGTGGTCCGCGCGGTCGTCGACGAGCACCGGCACCGGGCGGTGGGCTGGTTCGACACGGGCGACGCGGCGGAGCGCGGGCTGCTGGCGTGGGACACCCGGGGCCTGGCGGTGGCCCGGCCGAGGACCGACGGCAGCGCGGCGCCGCTGACCCGGCCGGCGTCCCTGGCCCAGGCGGTGGCGGAGGCCGGGCGGCTGCGGCGCGGGGTGTGGATCCGCCGGAGCTACGGGCCCGCGTCCCTGGACACGGCCTTGCGGCTGGCCCTGTCCCTGGCCGCCGACCGCCCGGACAGCGCCCGCCTGTTCGCCCGCTCGGCCCGGCGCCACGTGGGCCAGGACCGCATCGGCGGCCGCCGCTACGACATCTTCTCCGCGCCCCCGTCGCTGCGGTTCTGGGTCGACGGGGCGGGCCGGCTGCGGCGCGTCAGGGAGGACCTGGACGACGACCGCACGATCATGGTGGACCTGACGGCCACACGGGTACGTCCGGGGGTGCCGGACGGCCCGTGGGCCAAGGGCTGACGCCCCGAGGTCCGCTGTGAACCAGCTCGCCCGGCCTGTGCGTTGAGCACGCCGCCTGTGCATCTCCGTACCATCCCCTGACAATCCCGCGCCGGATGCAAGGATGAGGCGCCATGACGGCAGGTCGGTGTGCGCGCACGGTACGGTCCGCGGTGTTCGCGGCCGTCTGCGTGCTGCTCGCCGCCGTCGGGCACGTGCTGATGTCCGGCAGTGCGGTGCCGGCCTGGGCGTTCGCCACCGGCCTCCTGGCCACCACGGCCGCCGGCTGGTCCCTGGCCGGACGCGAACGCGGGCTGCCGCTGGTGGTCTGCGCCGCGGTGGGCGCCCAGACGGCGCTGCACTCCGGGTTCTCCGCGGCCCAGGCGTGGACGGCCCCGACGGCCCCCATGACCGCGATGCACATGGACATGACCGGTGACCCCGCCGGCGCCATGACCGGCGGCATGGCCGACATGCACATGGCCTCGGCACCCGTGGGTCCCGTCGCGTACCTGGGCTTCGGCAGCACGGGACCCGCCGCGACCGGCATGCTCGCCGCCCACCTCCTCGCCGCGCTGCTGTGCGGACTGTGGCTCGGCCACGGCGAGCGCGCCGTGTTCCGTGTCCTGCGGGCCGTGGCCGGCCGGCTCACCGCCCCGCTGCGGCTGCTGCTCGCCCTGCCCGCCCCGGCCGGGCCGCCGCGCCCCCGGCCGTACCGCCGTCGCTCGGACCGGGCGCCGCGGCTGCTGCTCCTCGGCCACGCGATCACCACCCGGGGTCCGCCCGCGGGGACCGCTGTCGCCTGACGACAGCCGGTGGTCCGGCGCGCCCCTGCGCGCCCCGGACGAACACGGCGGCCCCGTGAGCCCGCGTCACCCGCGTGGGCGCCGCACGGCGGGCCGCCGCCCCCGCACCTTTCCCCCGAGGACACCGAGTGATCACTTCCGTCCTGCCCGCACGCCCCGCGCCGGACGCGCAACGCGACGCGTCGGTCACGGCCTGGGCCCTCGCGGCCCGGTCCGGCGACCCGGCCGCCGTGGACGCCTTCGTACGGGCCCTGCACCGTGACGTGACCCGTTTCGTCGCCCATCTGTGCGCCGACCCGCAGGCGGTCGACGACCTCGCGCAGGACACGTTCCTGCGCGCGCTGGGCAGCCTGCACCTGTTCGAGGGCCGTTGCTCGGCCCGGTCCTGGCTGCTGTCGATCGCCCGCCGGGCGGTCGTGGACAGCCACCGGTACGCCGCCGCCCGCCCGCGCGCCGCGGACGTCCCCGACTGGCAGCTCGCCGTGGAGCGCGCCCAGCCGCGCGGGCTGCCCGGGTTCGAGGACGGGGTCGCGCTGCTCGACCTGCTGGCGGCGTTGCCCGCCGAGCGGCGGGAGGCGTTCGTCCTCACCCAGCTGCTCGGACTGCCGTACGCGGAGGCCGCCCGGGTCAGCGACTGCCCCGTGGGCACGGTCCGCTCCCGGGTCGCCCGGGCCCGGGAGGCGCTCCAGGATCAGCTGTCCTGAGGTCCCTCGAACGCCCTGAGGATCTCCTCGGCGGCCAGCGTCGCCGTCAACGAGCCGTCCCTGACCCGCTGTTCGAGGCCGGGGGCGGCCGCGCGCACCGCCGGGTGCGCGTGCAGCCGGCCCAGCAGTTCGTCGCGGACCATCGACCAGGTCCAGCCGACCTGCTGGTCCCGGCGCTTGGCGGCGAGCCGCCCGGTGGAGTCGAGCAGCGCCCGGTGCTGTTCCAGCCGTTCCCAGACCAGTTCGAGGCCGGTCGACTCCCGGGCGCTGCAACTGAGCACCGGCGGGGTCCAGAACGCGTCCTTGCCGTGCATCAGCCGCAGTGCGCCCGCCAGTTCACGGGCCGCGGACCGGGCGTCGCGCTCGTGGGGGCCGTCCGCCTTGTTGACGGCGATCACGTCGGCGAGTTCCAGGACGCCCTTCTTGATGCCCTGGAGCTGGTCGCCGGTGCGGGCCAGGCTGAGCAGCAGGAAGGAGTCCACCATGTCGGCGACCGCCGTCTCGGACTGCCCGACGCCGACCGTCTCGACCAGGATCACGTCGTACCCGGCGGCCTCCATCACCACCATCGACTCGCGGGTAGCCTTCGCCACTCCGCCGAGCGTGCCCGCGCTGGGGGAGGGGCGGACGAAGGCGTCCGGGTCGACGGCGAGGCGTTCCATCCGTGTCTTGTCGCCGAGGATGGAGCCGCCGGTCCGCGTCGACGACGGGTCCACGGCGAGCACCGCCACCCGGTGTCCCAGCCCCGTCAGCAGGGTGCCGAACGCGTCGATGAACGTCGACTTGCCCACGCCCGGCACCCCGCTGACGCCGATGCGCCGGGCCCGGCCGCTGTGCGGGAGCAGCGCGGTGAGCAACTCCTGTGCCAGCGCCCGGTGCTGTGGCCGGGTGGACTCGACGAGGGTGATCGCGCGGGCGATGACCGCGCGCTTCTGGTCGAGCACACCCTTCACATAGGCGTCGACATCGATCACAGGTCGTGCCCGAGTTCCGCCGACAGCCGCCGCACCAGGTCGTGGGCCGCGTCCGGGATCACCGTCCCGGGCGGGAACACGGCCGTGGCGCCCATCTCCAGGAGGGTCGGCACGTCCTGCGGCGGGATGACCCCGCCGACCACGATCATGATGTCCGCCCGGCCCTCCTCGGCGAGCTTCTCCCGCAGCGCCGGTACGAGGGTGAGGTGACCGGCCGCCAGCGAGGACACGCCGACCACGTGGACGTCCGCCTCCACCGCCTGGCGGGCGACCTCCTCCGGGGTCTGGAACAGCGGGCCGACGTCGACGTCGAAGCCGAGGTCGGCGAAGGCGGTCGCGATCACCTTCTGGCCGCGGTCGTGGCCGTCCTGGCCCATCTTGGCGACCAGGATGCGCGGGCGGCGCCCCTCGGCCTCGTCGAAGGCGTCGACCAGGGCCCGGGTGCGGTCCACGTTCGGGGACTCGCCTGCTTCGTTGCGGTACACACCGGAGATCGTACGGATCTGGCTCGCGTGCCGGCCGTACACCTTCTCCAGGGCGTCGGAGATCTCGCCGACGGTGGCCTTGGCGCGGGCCGCCCGCACGGCCAGCTCCAGCAGGTTGCCGTCGCCGTCGGCCGCCCGGGTCAGCGCGTCGAGCGCGTCCCGGCACGCCGTCTCGTCCCGCTCCGCGCGCAGCCGCCGCAGCTTCTCGATCTGCTGGGCGCGCACGGAGGAGTTGTCGACCTTGAGGACCTCGATCGCCTCGTCGCTGTCGACCCGGTACTTGTTGACGCCGATCACCGGCTGCCGCCCGGAGTCGATCCGGGCCTGGGTGCGGGCCGCCGCCTCCTCGATGCGCAGCTTGGGGATGCCCGCGTCGATCGCCTTGGCCATGCCGCCCGCCGCCTCGACCTCCTGGATGTGCGCCCAGGCCTTGCGGGCGAGGTCGTAGGTCAGCCGCTCGACGTAGGCGCTGCCGCCCCACGGGTCGATGACCCGGGTGGTGCCCGACTCCTGCTGGATGAGCAGCTGGGTGTTGCGGGCGATGCGCGCCGAGAAGTCCGTCGGCAGGGCCAGCGCCTCGTCCAGGGCGTTGGTGTGCAGCGACTGGGTGTGCCCCTGGGTCGCCGCCATCGCCTCCACGGCCGTACGCGTGACGTTGTTGAAGACGTCCTGCGCGGTCAGCGACCAGCCCGAGGTCTGCGAATGGGTGCGCAGCGAAAGGGACTTGGAGTTCTTCGGCTCGAACTGCGCGACCAGCTTCGCCCACAGCAGCCGGGCCGCCCGCAACTTGGCGATCTCCATGAAGAAGTTCATGCCGATCGCCCAGAAGAAGGAGAGCCGCGGCGCGAACGCGTCCACGTCCAGGCCCGCCTCCCGGCCCGCCCGGATGTACTCGACGCCGTCCGCGAGCGTGTACGCCAGCTCCAGGTCGGCCGTCGCGCCCGCCTCCTGGATGTGGTAGCCGGAGATGGAGATCGAGTTGTAGCGGGGCATCCGCTGCGAGGTGTACGCGAAGATGTCGGAGATGATCCGCATCGACGGCTTCGGCGGATAGATGTAGGTGTTGCGGACCATGAACTCCTTGAGGATGTCGTTCTGGATGGTCCCGGCCAGCTTCTCGGGCGGTACGCCCTGCTCCTCCGCCGCCACGATGTAGAGCGCCAGCACGGGCAGCACCGCGCCGTTCATCGTCATCGACACGGTCATCCGGTCGAGCGGGATCCCGTCGAACAGCTGGCGCATGTCGAGAATCGAGTCGATGGCCACGCCCGCCATGCCGACGTCACCGGTCACGCGCGGGTGGTCGCTGTCGTAACCCCGGTGCGTGGGCAGGTCGAAGGCGACCGACAGGCCCTTCTGACCGGCCGCCAGGTTGCGCCGGTAGAACGCGTTGGACTCCTCGGCGGTGGAGAAGCCCGCGTACTGGCGGATGGTCCACGGCTGGTTGACGTACATCGTCGGGTAGGGGCCGCGCAGGTACGGCGCGATGCCCGGATAGGTGCCCAGGAAGTCCAGGCCCTCCAGGTCGCGTCCGGTGTAGAGCGGCTTGACCCCGATGCCCTCCGGGGTCTCCCACACCGGCAGGTCACCGCCGGCCGCCCGCCACTGGTCGGCACTGCCCTCGGTGACGGGGGTGCCCAGCTCGATGCCGGAGAAGTCGGGGATTCCCATCAGGACACTCCCATGCGGTCGAGGGTCTCGGACAGCACGGCCACGGCGTCGCAGCCCGCGAAGACGTACGAGTCGACGCCCGCGTACCCGCCGCGGCCCGCGAGGAAGACGTGCCGGGCACCGGCCGCCTTCAGCGACTCGGCGGCGGACTCGGCCTGCTCGGCGTACCGGTCGTCGCTGGAGCAGAGCACGGCCTCGCCGGCGCCGCTCTCCGCGAAGCTCCCCCCGGTCACCGGCTCGATGCCGCCCGCCTGGAAGAGGTTCGAGGCGAAGGTCGCGCGGCCGGTGTACTCGGCGGCGGAACCGAGCGTGGCGAGGTAGACCCGGGGGCGGGCGCCGGTCGCCGCGAGATGGGCGTCGGAGCGGGCCCGCAGCTCCTCGTACGCCTCGTCCCGGCGGACCCGGGGCAGGCCGCCCGACGGCGTCTCGGGCGCCGGCTCGCGCTCCACCGGCTTCTCGGCGAGCAGCGGGAACTCACTGACGCCGGTGATGGGTTCGCGCCGCTTGGCGAGCTTCTTGGAGCGCTGCGCCCAGGTGGCCGCCAGGTCGGTGCGCAGCCGGCCCGAGCGCAGCACCGCCGCCTGGCCGCCGTCGCGCTCGATCGTGCGGAAGAACTCCCAGCCCGCGTGGGCGAGTTCGTCGGTGAGCCGCTCGACGTACCAGGAGCCGCCCGCGGGGTCGATCACCCGGGCCAGGTGCGACTCCTCGACGAGGATCGTGGAGGTGTTGCGGGCGATGCGCCGGGCGAACGCGTCGGGCAGGCCGATCGCGTGGTCGAACGGCAGCACGGTCACGGAGTCGGCACCGCCCACCCCGGCGGCCAGCGTCGCGATGGTGGTGCGCAGCATGTTCACCCACGGGTCGCGGCGGCTCATCATCACCGGTGAGGTGACCGCGTGCTGCACCTGGGCGCCCGCGCCGGCCGCGCCGCTGACCTCGGCGACCCGCGCCCACAGCCGGCGCGCGGCCCGCAGCTTGGCGATCGTCAGGAACTGGTCCGCGGTCGCCGCGTACCGGAACTCCAGCTGCCCGAGGGCCTGTTCGACACCGAGGCCGGACTCGGTCAGCTCCCGCAGGTAGGCCACGCCGGTGGCCAGCGAGGCGCCCAGCTCCTGCGCGGCCGAGCCGCCCGCCTCGTGGTACGGCAGCGCGTCCACCGTCAGCGCCCGCAGCCCCGGGAACTCCTCGGCGGTGCGCCGGGCGAGCGCGGCGACGGGGGCGAAGTCCAGGGACTCACCCGTACGCGCCTCGTACCCGAGCGGGTCGGCGCCCAGGTTGCCGCGTGCCGCCTCGGGGGCGACACCCTTCTCGTCGTACAGCCGCAGCAGCTCGGCCGCCGCCGCCTCGGTGTCACGGCCCGCGTCCAGGACCACCGGGGCCAGGTCGAGGTAGACACCGTCGAGGGCGTGGGCGAGGCCGGACACCGGGATGCCGCCCCGGCCCACGAGCAGCCAGAGCGAGGTGACGCCGTTCTCCAGGTCGGCCAGGACCGCGCCGTCGGGAGCCGCCGCGTGCCGCTGCCGTATGTCCCAGCCGCCCGCGGTGCTCCCCTGGGGGCGGCCGCCGCGCACGTAGGGGGGGAAGCCGGGCAGGCCGGGGTCGGGCGCGCTGTCGCGCGGGGTGTAGAGGGGGCGGGTGCGCAGCCCGTCCTCCAGCGTGGTGGACAGGGCGTCCTCGGCTGCCTCGCCCGAGACTTCCTTGCCCGACTTGCGCAGCACGCCCTCGACCAGGCGTTGCCACTGCTCGTGCGTCGCGTCAGGGAACTCGGCGGCCAGGGAGAGCCCGTCGTCAGGCAGGACCGTCATGCTCGGATGCTAGGGCAGACTGCCCGGACGGGCCCGGCGGCACGGCTGTGACCTTGCCCTCGCCGTCGCTGTGACCTGGGCCTCGCGGGGTGAAGCGGCCCGATGCGGACGGTGGGTCCGGCTCGTTCGCGAGGTCGGGGACCAGTGCGCACAGCGCCTTGCGCTGCTCCGGACCGATCACGTGGCCGACGGCGTCGCGGACCGTCTCCGCGAGGCCGTCGGAGGCCTCCTGGAGCTGCCGGCGGCCCTTGTCGGTGAGGGCGACCTCGATGCCCCGTTTGTCGCCGCAGACGGACCTGCGGGTGACCAGCCCCGCGTGCTGGAGGCAGGCGATCTGGTAGGTGAGGCGGGTCTTGGGACGGCCCAGCAGTTCGGCGACGCGCGTCATGCGCAGGCCCTCGTGCGGCTGCTCGGCCAGCAGGCACAGGATCAGGAACTCGTCGTGCGAGACGTCGAGCGAGTCCTTCACCACCGACCGCAGCCGCTGCTCCGCCGCGCCCGTCGCGGCCAGCAGCACCATCCAGGCGCGCAGCTCGGCCGGGAGCAGGCCGCCGCCCGCCAGGGACGGACATGCGGGCAGCTCGACGGGGTGTTCCTGAGGTGCGGCCATGACCTCGATCCTACCCGTTGTCCAAATTTGGATATTGGGCTAGCGTGAGAGTCATCCAAATTTGAACATCACGATCGATCGGAGCACGGTCATGACCGTCACCGTGGAAACCGGCCTCTGGCAGCTCGACCCGACCGCCTCCGCCGTGGCCTTCCGGCACAAGAGCATCTGGGGTCTGATCACCGTCAAGGGCACCTTCGCCGGCGTCAGCGGCCGGGGCGAGGTGGCCCCCGACGGCACCGCGGCCGGCACCCTGGTGATCGACGCGGCCTCGCTGGACACCAAGAACAAGAAGCGCGACGACCACCTGCGCTCGGCCGACTTCCTCGACGCCGCCGACCACCCGGAGATCACCTTCGAGGTACGCGGTGCCGAGCGGGGCGCGGGTGACACGGTGCGGGTCGACGGCCGGCTGACCGTCCGGGGCATCAGCCGCCCCCAGCAGGTCACCGCGAAGCTGGTCGCGGCCGACGCCGAGGGGCTGACGCTGGAGACCGAGTTCCAGGTGATCCGCGAGGAGTTCGGCGTCACCTTCAACCAGCTGCGCATGATGGGCGGCCCGACCACCGTGACCGCCACCCTGCGCTTCACCCGCGCGGCGGCCTGACCCGCGACCCGCCGGGCGGCCGGGACCGCGGGCAGGCGCAACGCGCTAACCCGCCGTCCTGCGCAGCCTGACGTCCTGACTGGACAGCGTCTGCGGGTCCGCGGTGAAGGCGCGCAGCCGGATCCGGGTGCTCGGCTTGGCGGGGACCTCGAACCGGCCGTTCGCCGGTCTGAGTTCGACGCTCGCCGTGCCGTGCCCGGGGATCGTCGCCGGTCCCCGCACCAGCAGCCAGTACATGCTCATGCCCTGACCGGTGGTGAGCGTGTAGTGCGGGGTGAGCGGCACGCTTCCGGTGTTCACCACCTTCAGCCTCATCGACCTGACCACCGCGGCCTGGTGCTTCGCCCGCCGCAGCGAGGTGATCTCCATCCGCAGCGGCGGCCCGCCGGTCACCGCGAGCGCCGCGCTCCCCAGCGCCGGGACGAGCAGCAGCACGACCGCGACGACCAGTGCGGGGCGGCGGCGTGGGCCCGTCAGCACGGCCGGGCGCGGCTGCCAGGCCCGCTCGAACTCCGTCAGGGGCGCGGTCACCGCCGCCGCCACCCACAGCGGGGTCATCAGGAGGTAGTAGCCGTCCTGGGAACGGGTCGCGAGGAAGAAGGCCAGCCACGGCAGGACGGTCGCGGCCGGGCCGAGCCGCCGCACGAACAGCACGAACAGGGCGAGCAGGGCCGCCGCGAGCAGCAGGCTCGCGTACGAGTACCAGTCGAGCCGGTCGCTGCCGTTCGTGTAGTACAGCGAGATGTCGACCAGACCCTGGCCGTGCACCACGGCGCCCTGGATCAGGGGCAGCGCGATCCCGCGCAGCCAGCGGCCCGGCTCGGACACGATGAAGTACGCGTTGATCAGCAGCCACACCGTCACGGCCACCCCGGCGACCCGCAGCACCACCCCGGCGGCGGCCCGGCCGCCCAGCTCGCCGCGCCGCACCGCGTAGATCCCGGCCAGCAGGAACGGGGTGACGAACCACGGCAGTTGCTGGGCCGCGCAGGCGGCGCCGAGGCACGCGGCCCGGGCGATCCCCGGCGCGCCCAGCCGGCCGCCCCGCCCGATCCGGGGCCAGCGCACCGCCACCGGGATCAGCAGGGCCAGCGCGACGACCGCCGGGTAGCCGACCCGGGCGTACCCCGTCAGGAGGCCGAAGCCCAGGCAGGACAGGGTCGCCGCGGACCGCCACGGCACCGGGAGCAGCCGCCACAGCGCGATCGTGCCGGCGATCAGGGCGCCCGTGCACGCCGCCGTCGCCGGGGCGCCCTGGTGGCCGAGCCACAGCAGCGGGGCGGTGAGCAGCAGGGCCAGCGGGGGATAGCCGTACGTGTAGTCGTAACCGCCGCTCGTCGTCGGCGTGAGCGCGATGCCCGTGCCGTGGAACAGCCAGGGCCAGGGCCGGCCGTAGACCGCGTGGCCGGCGACCAGTTCCCTGGCGGCCTGGGTGGTGAGGGCGCCCTCGTCGCCGCCGCCGTGGTTCAGCGCCCAGCCGCACAGGGCGAGGACCACCGCCGTGACCAGGACCAGCAGGTCGAGGCGGGCCAGCGAGCGGGTCCTGCGGACCGTCAGCGTCAGCACCCCGGTGACCAGGATCGAGACGTAGCAGACGGAGATCAGGGCGGCCAGGACCAGATGGTGCGTCGCGGCCTGGGTCCAGATCGACCGGGTGCCGATGAAGAGGCCGATGTCGGCGAGGAGGGTGAGGACGCGGTGCCAGTGCGCGGGGGCACCGGGGTCCCCGGGAGCGGCGGACACCGCCGACTGTGTCCGCCGGCCGGGTGCCACCTGCTGAGATTCTGCCAAGTGCACCCCCGGGACGGTAATCGCGGGCGGTGAACGGGGCGTCACCGGAGGTGAAGAGTCCGGTGTGAGGGCAGTAAGAGGCCGTTAATGCGCCGCAATCGACGTAATGATACGAAGATCTCCCTTCTGATGTGGTGTGACCTGCGCATCCGTTCGCGCTTCGTGTCGCTGTTGGGCCGAACGGGTGACTTGGCGTAAGAATTGGCTGGTGCATGCAATGGGTGCGAGTCAGGTCAGGGGGAGCCGGTGAGCCGTTACGACGTCACCGATGAACAGTGGGAGGGGCTCGCCCAGGTGGTGCCGCTACGGGGCCGGGACGCCTGGCCGTCGGCCGTGGACCATCGCGCGCTGCCGGACGCGGAGACCGAGACGAGACGCCGGTTCGTCGTCCTGCGGGTCAACATCTTCGCCGACGCCCGTGAGGTCGCGGAGACACTGATGGCCGGGATACCGGTCCTGCTCGACCTGACCAGCGCGGAGACGGAGGTCGCCAAGCGCGTCCTCGACTTCAGCACGGGCGTGGTCTTCGGCCTGGCCAGCGGGATGCACCGGGTGGACCGCAACGTGTTCCTCCTCACCCCGCCCGGCACCGAGGTGAGCGGCCTGATGCAGGACGCGGGAGCCTCCGGCGGCTGAGGGGCGGGGCGGGGCGGGGCGGGGGCGGCTCCGGCGCCGGTGGGTGGTGGATGGGCCCGCCGGTGTGGTGCGCTTGCGTGGGTCCGGCGGTGTGGTGCCTGGTAGCGAGGGCGGTGTGGTGCCGGTAGCGAGGGCGGTGTGGCGCCGGTAGCGAGGGTGAGTGCTCGGGTGGCTCTGCCCGGTGTCGCTCGATCGGAGGAAGGGGCGGTGGGTGGAACGGTTCGGCTGATCGGCGGAGTCCTACGGTCCGCACATGGCCGCCCCCTCCGCCTCCTCCCCGCCGCCGACCCCTCCCGGCGCCTCTGATTCCCGCCGTTCCTCCGGTTCCTCGGCTCCTTTCCGGCCTTCCGGGCCTTCCGGACCCTCCGGATCCCCCGACCCGTACGCCTCTTCCCGTGTCGCCGGTGGATCCCCGGTCGCATCGCTGTCGCCCCCCGACCCCGGCCCCCCGGCCGCCACCCTCCGCCGCGACCCCCGTCCCCGGGTCACCGAACTCCGGCTCTCCGCCTTCGCCCGGCACCGCGGCGCCGCCTTTCCGGTCGGGCGGGTCACCCTCCTCACCGGGCCCAGCGGAAGCGGGAAGAGCACGGTGCTCGCGGCCTACGAGGCGCTCGCACGGCTCGGCGGCGGCGCCGCGCTCGCCGAGGTGTTCCCGGATCCCGGCGCGCTCGTACCCGAGCGGGCCCGGCCCGACGCGCAGCGCCGCCGCGGGTTCCGGATCGGCTGTACGGCCGACGGCGCCGAGGGGCCGGTACGGCTCGACGTCGCCGTACAGGCCGAGCCCGAACTGCGCGTCGTGGGGGAGCGGCTGACCGCCGGGGGGCTGGTGCTCCTCGAGACCGCCCTGCGGGACCCGGGCCGCCGGGCCGTCCAGGCCGCGTGGCACACCGCCGGCACCGCCCCGGTGACCAGGGCTCCGCTGCCCGACGACCGCCTCGGCACAGCGCTGCTGCCGTTGCGCGTCGCCGGCAAGACGGACGGCCAGCGGCGGGTCCTCGCCGCCGTCGAGCAGATGGTCGTCGCCCTGCGGTCGGTGTTCCCCTGCGACCCGCGGCCCGAGAGCATGCGCACCCCGGTCCTCACCGGCTCCGGCCGGCTGCTGCGCGGCTGCGACAACCTCGCCGACGTCCTGTGGCGCACCCGCGCCGAATGCGGCCGCCGGCACGGACTTCTCGTCGACGCCGTGCGCACCGGCTGCGCGGGACCGGTGACCGACCTGGTGGCCGAGCTGCTCGGCGACGGCACGGTACGGGCGCTGCTCGACCGGGGCGACGGCCACCGTACGGAGCTGGCCCGGCTCGGCGACGGCGAACTGCGCTATCTCGCCCTCGCCCTGGTCCTCTTCACCGGCCCCGGCGTCCTGGAGGTCGACGCCCCCGGCGAGGTCCCCGACGCCATGCGCGGCCTCACCGTCCTCGCCGACGGTTTCGACCGCTGCCTCGACCCCCGCCAGCGCACCGAACTCCTGCGCACGGCGGTCCTGATGGGCGAACGCGGGCACATCCGATTCGTCGGCGCGGTCGGCGACGCGTCATGGGCGGACGGAGCCGGGGCGATCACAGTGGTACACCTGGACGCGTGACCGACGAACCCCTCGACGTGGCGGGACTCCAGCGCCGACTGGCCGATTTCGCCGCCGCCCGCGACTGGCGGCAGTATCACACCCCCAAGAACCTGGTGGCCGCCCTCAGTGTGGAGGCCTCCGAACTGGTCGAGATCTTCCAGTGGTTGACCCCGGAGGAGTCGTCCCGGGTGATGGCCGACCCCGGTACCGCGCACCGGGTCACGGACGAGGTCGCCGACGTCCTGTCCTATCTGCTCCAGCTCTGCGACGTCCTGGACATCGACCCGCTGGCCGCGCTGGCCGCCAAGATCGACCGCAACGAGAGCCGGTTCCCGCCCGCCTGACACCCCGTCGGCCCCGGTGTCCCGCGCGCATGGTTGACGCTCGGTAACCAAAACCTCGCCCGAATCCGAATTGTTGTCCACAGATTTCCGCCTTCCTCTGGCTCCACGTCTCGCAGACCCTCACTCTGGGTAGTGAACTACTGAGTGCGGCATGGGAGTTCGGACCGACGGGGACGGGGCGACGGATGGACGCGACGCGGCTCATCGTGGCGAGCAGACGGGCGCTGGCGCACGGCGCGGGCGTGACGGAACTGATGACCGAGGTGTGGCAGGCCCAGGCCCTGGCCCAGGCGATCGGCAGCCGGCTGGCGGTCTCGGGGCCGCCCGAACTGCGCGGCGAGGCCCTCGGCCTGACCGAGCTGGCGGGCCGGGGCTGCGGCGTCCTCACCACCCCCGACCTGGACCCCGGCACCCTGCGCGCCGCCCAGCTCACCGAACTGGACGACGCCCGCGTGACGCTGCTCTCCCTCGGCGCCCTGCTCGCCGAGGCCGGCATCGCGCTGGTCGGCATGGCCAGCGCCGCGGCCGACGAGACGACGTACTGGCAGTGCATGGAGGCCATCGACGCGGCCGACGAGTCCCGCGACAGGGTCCTGGAGATGCTCCGCAGACTCGCGGCCCGCGAGGAGGTCCGCGACGGTTAGGGCCCTTCTGATGGATCTCCGCGGCGTCGCGACGCCCGGCACGCACGCCCGACGCACCGAACGCCGCTCCTTCTCCCACGGAGATCCATCAGAAGGGCCCTGGCCGACGACCTCGCAGGTGCCGGGCGGTCCGGCTCCCCTCGCTCAACGATCACCGAAGGTGCCGGTCACCGGCCACGTCGATGGTCGGCGCCCGAGATCGACGACATTCACCCGAGGGGGGACGGGCGCGGCGGGCGATGCCGATGCGGTTGCCGGGGCCGGGGCCGTGCAGGATGGACGCATGGACCTTCGCATCTTCACCGAGCCCCAGCAGGGCGCGAGCTACGACACCCTCCTCACCGTCGCCAAGGCCACCGAGGACCTCGGGTTCGACGCCTTCTTCCGCTCCGACCACTACCTGAGGATGGGCGGCGGCGACGGCCTGCCCGGTCCCACCGACGCCTGGATCACGCTCGCCGGGCTCGCCCGGGAGACCAAGCGGATCCGGCTCGGCACCCTCATGACCGCAGGAACCTTCCGCCTGCCCGGGGTCCTCGCCATCCAGGTCGCCCAGGTCGACCAGATGTCCGGCGGCCGGGTCGAACTGGGCCTCGGCGCGGGCTGGTTCGAGGAGGAGCACAAGGCGTACGGCATCCCCTTCCCGAAGGAGAAGTTCGGCCGCCTGGAGGAGCAGCTCGCGATCGTCACCGGCCTGTGGAAGACCCGGGTCGGCGAGACCTTCGACTTCCACGGCACGTACTACGACCTCACCGGCTCGCCCGCGCTGCCCAAGCCGGCCCAGGCCAGGATCCCGGTGCTGATCGGCGGTCACGGCGCGACCCGCACCCCCCGGCTGACCGCCAAGTACGCCGACGAGTTCAACATGCCGTTCGCCTCGGTCGAGGACAGCAAGGCCCAGTTCGGCCGGGTGCGCACCGCCGTCGAGACCGCCGGCCGCAAGGGCGACGAGGTGACGCTCTCCAACGCCCTCGTGGTCTGCGTCGGCAAGGACGACCAGGAGGTCGCCCGCCGTGCCGCCGCGATCGGTCGCGAGGTCGACGAGCTGAGGACGAACGGCCTGGCCGGCACCCCCGCCGAGGTCGTCGACAAGATCGGCCGCTACGCCGAGGTCGGCTCCCGCCGGATGTACCTCCAGATCCTCGACCTCTCCGACCTGGACCACCTGGAGCTGATCTCCGCCCAGGTCCAGTCCCAGCTGTCGTAACCGGTACGGAACCGCGCATCCGGCCTGCTGTGACACGGCTGTGACCGGAGGTATGGCCTCCGTCACAGTCACCCCGGGGCCCGCCCTGATGGGGTGGCCGGATGCGCAGCTCCCGCCCTCGCCTCTTCGCCCCCGCCGCCGCCCTGCTCCTCGCCACGGCGTGCGGCGCGGTTCCCGCGGACCAGGACCATGGCGCCGGAGCGGCCGTCCCGGCACCCCGCGCCCCCGTCACCGACCCGCCGGTGGACGGCGTACGGATCACCTCGGTCACCCTCCCGGCCGCCTCCCCTGCCCCGTCGGCCACCCGCGGCCCGGTCCACGCGGACCGGCTGCCCGGCGACTCCGGCATCTTTGCCGCCTACCAGGTCGCCAACGACGGCGGCGAGGCCATGACCTACACGGTGCTCTTCGCCTTCACGACGGACACCGGCGAGGTGATGGACCACCGGGAGGTGACCGTGAGCGGGGTCGCTCCCGGCAGCACCAGGAGCGGGAGGGTCGACCTCGGCGTGCTCGCCCCCGGCGCCTCCCCGGTGACCAGGGTGAAGATCGAGAAGGTCGGCAAGGTGCCCGCCGCCGAGGCACCGGCCCGAACGGGCGGCTGCCCGGCCTCCGGTGCCCGGCTGTGGGCCGACGACGGCGACGCCGCGATGGGCCTGCGCGTCGTCGGACTCCACCTGGAGAACTGCGGGAAGACGGACTACACGCTCGACGGCTATCCGCGGCTGAGCCTCCTGGACGAGAACCGCGAGCCCGTCCACGGCATCCGCATCCTGCACGGCGGCGCCGCCATCGCCTCCGGGACCGGTGCCGACGCCCCGCCCGCCCCCCTCACCCTGAAGCCCGGCCAGACCGCCCGCTCCGGCCTGGTCTGGCGCAACACGACACTGGCGGGCACCTCGGTGACCGTGCCCTACGTCCGCGTCGTGGCCAGGCCGGGCGCCGCACCCGTGACGGTCACCCCGTACCTGGACCTCGGCACCACGGGACGACTCGGCGTCGGCGCCTGGGTACCGGCCGACCGGTAGGCGGGGAAAAATCCCGGGTCCCGTACCGGGATCCTCGGTACGTTGGAGCCGCGAACAAGCGCACCACCAGCGCGTTCGCACTCTTTCCGACCCTTTCCGAGGCGACCCACCGTGTTCCTGACGATCACCACCACCGGCACCCCCGCACGTCCCGCGACCGACCTCGGGTACCTGCTGCACAAGCATCCCGACAGCGCGCAGCAGTTCTCGACCTCCTACGGCGTCGCGCACGTCTTCTACCCGGAGGCGGACGCCGAGCGCTGCACGGCGGCGCTGCTGCTGGAGGTCGACGCGGTCGCGCTGGTCCGGCGCGGCAAGGGCAAGGGACGCGGCGGAGCACCCGACGCGGCGCTCGCCCAGTACGTCAACGACCGCCCGTACGCGGCCTCCTCACTGCTCGCGGTGGCGATCGGCAACGTCTTCTCCAGTGCGCTGCGCGGCGTGTGCCGCGCCCTCCCGCAGGCCCCCGCGCAGCCGCGGCCGTTGCGCGTGGAGGTCCCGGCACTGCCCGCCCGGGGCGGCCCCGGCCTGGTACGGCGCCTCTTCGAGCCGCTCGGCTGGACGGTCACCGCCGAACCGGTCGCCCTGGACACCGCGTTCCCCGAGTGGGGCGACTCGCGCTACGTCGGGCTGGTCCTGGAGTCGGAGACCCTCACCCTCTCCGCGGCGCTGCGCCACCTCTACGTCCTGCTCCCGGTCCTCGACGACGCCAAGCACTACTGGGTGACCTCCGAGGAGGTCGACAAGCTGCTGCGGGCCGGCGAGGGCTGGCTGCCCGGCCACCCCGAGCAGCGGCTCATCACCAGCCGCTACCTCTCCCGCCGCTGGTCGCTGACCCGGCAGGCGATGGAACGGCTGGAACTGGTGCGGCTCGCCGAGACCGACGACAGCGAGGTCGAGGACATCGACAACGCGGTCGAGGAGGAGACGGAGACCGAGGAGCAGCCGACCCCGCTCGCCGCGCAGCGGCGCGCGGCGATCCTCACCGCGCTGAAGCGCGCCGGCGCCGCCCGGGTCCTCGACCTCGGCTGCGGCCAGGGCCAGTTGGTGCAGGCGCTGCTGAAGGACCCGTCGTTCACCGAGGTCGTCGGTGTCGACGTGTCGATACGGGCGCTGACCATCGCCTCCCGGCGGCTGAAGCTCGACCGCATGGGGGAGCGGCAGGCCGCCCGGGTCAGGCTCGTGCAGGGCTCGCTCGCCTACACCGACAGACGGCTCAAGGGGTACGACGCCGCCGTGCTCAGCGAGGTGATCGAGCACCTCGACCTGCCACGGCTGCCCGCCCTGGAGTACGCGGTGTTCGGCGCCGCCCGCCCGCGCACCGTCCTCGTGACCACCCCGAACGTCGAGTACAACGTCCGCTGGGAGACACTCCCCGCCGGACACCGCAGACACGGTGACCACCGCTTCGAGTGGACCCGCTCGGAGTTCCGCTCCTGGGCGCGGCAGGTCGCCGAACGCCACGGCTACGACGTGGAGTTCACCCCCGTGGGGCCGGACGACCCAGAGGTCGGCCCGCCCACCCAGATGGCCACGTTCACATCCGCCGCGAAGGAGGCGAAGGCAGCATGACCGAGACACGGAGCACCGGACGGGTCCTCCCCGTCACCGACCTCTCCCTGGTCGTCCTCGTCGGCGCCTCCGGCTCCGGCAAGTCCACCTTCGCGCGCCGCCACTTCAAGCCGACCGAGGTGATCTCCTCCGACTTCTGCCGGGGGCTGGTCTCCGACGACGAGAACGACCAGAGCGCGAGCGGGGACGCCTTCGACGTCCTGCACTACATCGCGGCCAAGCGCCTGGCTGCCGGCCGCCGCACGGTCGTGGACGCGACCAGCGTGCAGCAGGACTCCCGACGTCAGCTCGTCGACCTGGCCAAGCGTTTCGACGTGCTGCCGATCGCCATCGTGCTCGACGTGCCCGAGGAGGTGTGCGCCGAGCGCAACACGGCCCGCGCCGACCGCGCCGACCTGCCGCGCCGGGTCGTCCAGCGGCACATCCGCGAGCTGAGGCGCTCGCTACGGCACCTGGAGCGCGAGGGCTTCCGCAAGGTGCACATCCTGCGCGGTGTCGAGGAGATCGAGTCGGCCACCGTCGTCACCGAGAAGCGCTACAACGACCTGACCCACCTCACCGGTCCCTTCGACATCGTCGGCGACGTCCACGGCTGCGCCCGCGAACTGGAGTCCCTGCTCGCCAAGTTGGGCTACCAGGACGGCGTGCACCCCGAGGGCCGTACCGCGGTCTTCGTCGGCGACCTGGTCGACCGCGGCCCGGACAGCCCCGGGGTGCTGCGCCGGGTGATGTCCATGGTCGGGTCGGGCAACGCCCTGTGCGTGTCCGGCAACCACGAGAACAAGTTCGGGCGGTACCTCAGGGGCCGCAAGGTCCAGCACACCCACGGACTCGCCGAGACCGTCGAGCAGATGGCCGGGGAGCCGGAGGAGTTCCGGGCGGAGGTGCGCGAGTTCGTCGACGGGCTCGTCAGCCACTACGTGCTCGACGGCGGCCGGCTGGTCGTCTGCCACGCCGGTCTGCCCGAGAAGTACCACGGCCGCACCTCCGGCCGGGTCCGCTCGCACGCGCTGTACGGCGACACCACCGGCGAGACCGACGAGTTCGGCCTGCCGGTGCGCTACCCGTGGGCCGAGGACTACCGGGGCCGCGCCGCCGTCGTCTACGGACACACCCCCGTTCCGGAGGCGACCTGGCTCAACAACACCCTCTGCGTGGACACCGGAGCGGTCTTCGGCGGCCGGCTGACCGCGCTGCGCTGGCCGGAGCGGGAGCTGGTGGACGTCCCGGCCGAACGGGTCTGGTACGAGCCGGCCCGGCCGTTGCGCCCCGAGGCGCCCGGCGGCGCGGACGGCCGGCCGCTGGACCTCGCGGACGTGCAGGGCCGCCGGACGGTCGAGACCCGGCACCAGGGCCGGATCGCGGTCCGCGAGGAGAACGCGGCGGCGGCCCTGGAGGTGATGAGCCGTTTCGCGGTCGACCCGCGTCTGCTGCCCTACCTGCCGCCGACCATGGCCCCGACCGCCACCAGTCACCTCGACGGCTACCTGGAGCACCCCGTGGAGGCGTTCGCGCAGTACGCGCGGGACGGCGTCGCCCGGGTGGTGTGCGAGGAGAAGCACATGGGCTCGCGGGCGGTGGCACTGGTGTGCCGGGACGCCGAGGTCGCGCACCGGCGCTTCGGTGTCGCCCCCGGTCCCACCGGCTCCCTCTACACCCGTACCGGACGCCCGTTCTTCGACGACGAGACGGTGACCGAGGAGGTCCTCGGACGGATCCGCGCCGCGGTCGACGCGGCCGGCCTCTGGGACCGGCTCGCCACCGACTGGATCCTGCTGGACGCCGAGCTGCTGCCCTGGTCGCTCAAGGCCGGCGGTCTGCTGCGCACCCAGTACGCGGCCGTGGGCGCCGCCTCCGGCGCGGTGTTCCCGAGCGCGCTGACCGCCCTGCAAGGCGCGGTGGAGCGGGGCGTCGACGTGACCGGGCTGCGCGCCCGGCAGCGGGAACGCGCCGCGTACGCGAGCGCGTTCACCGACGCGTACCGCCGCTACTGCTGGCCCACGGCAGGACTGGACGGGGTGCGGCTGGCCCCCTTCCAGCTCCTCGCGGTCCAGGGCCGCAGCCTCGCCGCGCTCCCGCACGACGAGCAACTCGCCCTGCTGGACCGGCTGGTGGAGCACGACCCGAGCGGTCTGCTGAGGACCACCCGCCGTCTGTACGTCGACACCGGCGACCCGGAGTCGGTCCGGGCGGGCGTCGACTGGTGGCTGGAGATGACCGGCCGGGGCGGCGAGGGCATGGTCGTCAAGCCGCTCGGAGCGGTCGTACGGGACCCGGACGGCCGGCTGGTCCAGCCCGGCATCAAGTGCCGGGGCCGCGAGTACCTGAGGATCATCTACGGCCCCGAGTACACCCGCGCCGACAACCTCGCCCGGCTGCGCAAGCGGTTCCTCAACCACAAGCGGTCCCTGGCGGCCCGCGAGTACGCCCTGGGCCTGGAGGCCCTGGACCGCCTCGCGGACGGCGAGCCGCTGTGGCGGGTGCACGAGGCGGTGTTCGGGGTGCTGGCCCTGGAGTCGGAGCCGGTGGACCCCCGGCTGTGAGGGGGGTCAGCCGACCAGCCGCAGGCGGCGGCGGGAGGTGCCGACGCGGACCGTCTGGCCCCAGGTCAGTTCCAGGGCGTCGGTCTCGATGCCGTCGCCGAAGGCGATCAGGCGGTCCGACTCGACCGTGAGGGTCAGGGTCGCGGAGGCGGTCAGCTCGCCGGCGACCAGGGAGGTACCGGTCGCCGGCGACGGCCAGGCCTCCCTGACGAACCAGAGCAGGCGGTCCTCGGTGGGTGCCGGCAGGGCCGACCGGGCGCCGCGCTCCTGCCACAGGGAGCGCAGCCAGCCGGTGGCCCCGGTGCCGGTGCCCACCAGCACCCCGGAGGAGGCCTGGGCCTCGACGGCACCCCCGTCGTCCTCGAGGCCCAGGCGGTATCGGGCGGTCTGGTGACCGGCGGTACCGAGGTAGATCTCGTTGAGCGCCACGAGCCGCTGGGTGTCGTCGGCGACCGCCTCGACCATCGTCAGCTCGTCGGCGTGCGTGCTCCCGACGGAGGGCAGCAGCACGGACGCCTGCTCCGGCCGGTGCCGTACCAGGACCCCGGGGTTGCGGCCGGGGTCGGTGTCGATGCCGACCACCGGCTGGCCGTCCAGGTACTTGGCCACGTTCGCGACCAGTCCGTCCTGGCCGACCACCACGACCACGTCCTCGGGCGCGAACAGGAAGCGGTCCAGATCGGCCCGCTCGACCTGGGTGCGGCGCCAGGCCAGCGGGATCGCCGAGGTGACCTCGGCGAGCGCCCGGCGGGCCCGGCGGTGGCGTTCGGAGACCTCCGCGATGTCCCGGCCCCGGGAGGCCAGGAAGAAGGCGGCCTGCCCGTGCGTGCCGTGCCGGGCCAGCAACTCCTCGTACTCCGTGGTGCGATGCACGAGCACGGCCCGCGGCGCGAGACTCACGACACCACCACCCGGCGCCGTGGCGACCACGCGGCCACCACCCCCGACCGAGCCGCACGTCCCCCGCCACCGCACCGCCCCACCGCCCGGGCGCCGACGTTCTCGGCCCGGTGCGGGCGCGGCGTGCGCATGACCGCTCCGTGGAGTCGGCCGCCCGCTCTCTCGCACGGGCGGACCCGGCTCACGCCTGTGGCGTGGAGAGCGCCGCCGTCGCCCCTGGTCGGGTGGGCCGGGCTCCCGCCTGGTCCGTGGAGCGTGGCGCCCGCGCTCACGGTCGGGTAGGCCCGGCTCACGCCTGCTTCATGGAGTGCGGCGCCCTCGCCCCGGTCCCGATGTCTCGTGTTCATGGCTGGTCCGCCGAACCCAGCTTCGCCAGCAGACCCGTCAGGACGTCCGGGGAGACGGTCACGCTGTCGATGCGCGGCAGGTTCTCGGCGAGCCGGGTGCCGGTGAGGGCGTGCAGCGTGGCCACGTCCACCTCGCCGTGCACCCGCAGCCACGCCGCCTGCGCGGCAGCGCGTGCCTCGCCGACCTCCCGTGCCGCCGCGGCCTCGGCCCGCGCGAGCGTGACCGCCCGCGCCGCCTCCGCCTCACCCAGCTTCACCGACCGCGCCGCCTCGGCCTCCGCGAGCTGCACCGACCGCGTGGCCTCCGCCTCGGCCAGCTTCACCGACCGCTTCGCCTCCGCCTCCGCCAGCTTCACCGTGCGGGCGGCCTCCGCCTGAGCGCGGACCGCGTCCGCCGCCGCGTGCTCCTCCGCCTCGCGGCGGGCGTTGGTGCCCCGCTGCTCGACCAACTGCTCCTCGCGGCGGGCCAGTTCGATCTGACTGGCCAGCTCGTTCTCGGCGATCGCGCGCTCCCGCTCGACGGCCACCGCCCGCCGCTCGTAGGTCGCCCGGTCGGCCTCCTGCTGGATCTGCTCACGGGCCGGGGTGCGCAGCGCCCGCTCCACCTCAGGCTCGGGCCGCAGCGCCATCACCCGCACGGCCACCACCTCGATCCCGGTCGCCGGCAGGCGGGGCTCCGCGGCCAGCCCGGCCGCGATCCGCTCCCGCACCGCCGCCACCCCGTCGACCAGCGCCTCGGCCAGCGCGGTACGGGCCAGCACGGCGAGCGCGTGCTGCTGGGCCGTCTCGGTGAGCAGCGTGCCCAGCTGCTCCAGCGGGGTGCCGCGCCACACGCCGGTGTCCGGGTCGAGGGAGAAGTCGAGGCGGGCGGCGGCCACCGCCGGGTCGCCGATGCGGTAGGTGACCGTCGCCTGGACCGCCACGTCCTGGAAGTCGGCCGTACGGGCGTGGAAGGTCATCGCCAGCTCGCGGTCGTCGACCGGCACCTCGGAGATTGCGGCGGACAGCGGCCGGAACCAGAAGCTCAGCCCCGCTCCCTCGTGCGCCAGCTTTCCGGCGTTGTGGTGTCTGACGTGCGCCGTCGGAGCCCCGCGCAGATGGCGCCAGCCCAGGCGCCGGGTGATGTCGGCCATGAGACCCCCCTCGCTTTAGAGTCATCATGACCATAATCTCGGTTCCGTTTGTCGTCAAGAGGACGAGAACGGGAGGCCGACTAGAAAGAAGAGGGCGGGGAAACGGTCGAGCCGGGGGTGAACCCGGTCTCCGGTGGTCAGGATGGAGTCATGGGATTCCACGTCGACTCCGAGGCCGGGCGGCTGCGCCGCGTCATCCTGCACCGGCCGGATCTGGAGCTCAAAAGGCTCACCCCGAGCAACAAGGACGCCCTGCTCTTCGACGACGTCCTCTGGGTGCGCCGGGCCCGGGTCGAGCACGACGGCTTCGCCGACGTGCTGCGCGACCGCGGGGTCGCCGTCCACCTCTTCGGCGACCTGCTCACCGAGACCCTGGACGTCCCGGCCGCCCGCGCCCTCGTCCTGGACCGGGTCTTCGACGAGAAGGAGTACGGCCCGCTCGCCACCGACCACCTGCGCGCCGCCTTCGAGAAGCTGCCGGCGCAGGAGCTGGCCGAGGCGCTGGTCGGCGGCATGACCAAACGGGAGTTCCTGGACGCGCACGAGGAGCCCACCTCGGTCCGCTTCCACGTCATGGACCTCGACGACTTCCTCCTCGAACCGCTCCCCAACCACCTCTTCACCCGCGACACCTCCGCCTGGGTCTACGACGGGGTCTCCATCAACGCGATGCGCTGGCCGGCCCGGCAGCGGGAGACCGTGCACTTCGAGGCGATCTACCGGCACCACCCGCTGTTCCGCACCGAGCCGTTCCACGTCTGGTCGGAGGGTCAGGCCGCCTACCCGTCCACCATCGAGGGCGGCGACGTCCTGGTGATCGGCAACGGCGCGGTGCTCATCGGGATGAGCGAGCGCACCACCCCGCAGGCCGTCGAGATGCTCGCGCACAAGCTGTTCGCGGCGGGCTCCGCGCGGTCCATCGTGGCCCTGGACATGCCGAAGCGGCGCGCCTTCATGCATCTCGACACCGTGATGACGATGGTCGACGGCGACACCTTCACCCAGTACGCCGGGCTCGGCATGCTCCGCTCGTACACCATCGAACCGGGCGTCGGCGACAAGGAGCTCAAGGTCACCGACCATCCGCCGGAGCACATGCACCGGGCGATCGCCGCCGCCCTCGGCCTGAGCGAGATCCGGGTCCTGACCGCCACCCAGGACGTGCACGCGGCCGAGCGGGAGCAGTGGGACGACGGCTGCAACGTCCTCGCCGTCGAGCCGGGGGTCGTGGTCGCCTACGAGCGCAACTCCACCACAAACACCCACCTGCGCAAACAGGGCGTCGAGGTGATAGAGATCCCGGGCAGCGAACTGGGCCGGGGCAGGGGCGGTCCGCGGTGCATGAGCTGTCCGGTCCAGCGGGACCCGGTGTGAGGTACCGCATGGGTGACGGAAGGCGACTGTATAGAAATGTGGAATATCGTATAGACTTCCATCGTCCCTGAAGTCGACCCCTACCGCTGGAGCGCCCCATGGCGACTGTCCCGACCGCCCTCGCCGGCCGCCACTTCCTCAAGGAGCTGGACTTCACCCAGGAGGAGTTCCGCGGGCTGGTCGAGCTGGCCGCAGAGCTGAAGGCGGCCAAGAAGGCCGGGACCGAGACCCAGTACCTGCGCGGCAGGAACATCGCGCTGGTCTTCGAGAAGACCTCCACCCGCACCCGCTGCGCCTTCGAGGTCGCCGCCGCCGACCAGGGCGCCGTCACCACCTACCTCGACCCGTCCGGCTCGCAGATCGGTCACAAGGAGTCGGTGAAGGACACCGCCCGGGTCCTCGGCCGGATGTTCGACGCGATCGAGTACCGCGGCCACGGCCAGGGCGTCGTGGAGGAACTCGCCGCGTTCGCCGGGGTCCCCGTCTACAACGGTCTCACCGACGAGTGGCACCCCACCCAGATGCTCGCCGACGTGCTCACCATGACCGAGCACACCGACAAGCCGCTCGCCGAGATCGCCTTCGCCTACCTCGGCGACGCCCGCTACAACATGGGCAACTCCTACCTGGTCACCGGTGCCCTGCTCGGCATGGACGTCCGGATCGTCGCGCCCCGGGTGCTGTGGCCGGACGAGACCATCGTCGAGCTGGCCCAGCAGCTGGCCACCGCCTCCGGCGCCCGGATCACGCTCACCGACGACGTGAAGGACGGGGTGCTCGACGCCGACTTCGTCGCCACCGACGTATGGGTGTCGATGGGGGAGCCCAAGGAGGTGTGGGACGAGCGGATCGCGCTGCTCGGCCCCTACGCCGTGACCATGGACGTGCTGCGCGCCACCGGCAACCCCGACGTCAGGTTCCTGCACTGCCTGCCGGCCTTCCACGACCTCGGCACCGATGTCGGCCGCGAGATCCACGAGCGGCACGGACTGACCGAGCTGGAAGTCACCGACGAGGTGTTCGAATCCGAGTACTCGGTCGTCTTCGACGAGGCCGAGAACCGGATGCACACCATCAAGGCGGTCCTGGTGGCCACGCTCGCCCGCGCCCGGTAGCGCGAAAAAGGCCCTATCCTTTCCGGCGGCCCGGCGCCACCCCTGCCGATGCCGCCACCGCGTCCCCAAGAAGGACGTCCGCACCACCAGAGAGAGCACCACCCGCATGCCCCGCATCAAGTCCCCGCACCTGCTGCTCGCCGAATCCGGCGCCGACCGCGCGGGCCACGGCCTGCGCCGCACCATGGGCCTCTTCCAGCTGATCTGCTTCGGCATCGGCGCGATCGTCGGCACCGGCATCTTCGTCGGCCTCTCCGACTCGGTCGCCCAGGCCGGTCCCGCGGTCGTCGTCTCCTTCGTCCTGGCCGCCGTGACCTGCGTGTTCACCGCTCTCTCCTTCGCCGAGCTGGGCGGCGCGATCCCGGTCTCGGGATCGTCGTACTCCTTCGCCTACGCGGGCCTCGGCGAGACCACCGCGTTCCTGGTCGGCTGGTGCCTGCTCCTGGAGTACGGCATCTCGATCTCGGCCGTCGCGGTCGGCTGGAGCCAGTACGTCAACGAACTGCTGCACAGCCTCACCGGGCTCCAGCTCCCGCACGCGCTGTCCGCGGGACCCGGCGACGGCGGCGTCGTGAACCTCCCCGCGGTGATCGTCATCGCGATGGCCGCCGTCCTGCTGGTGCGCGGGGTGCGGGAGAGCGCCCGGGCCACCGCCGCGATGGCCGCCGTGAAGCTCGCCATCCTGCTGGCCTTCTGCGCGATCGGCTTCAGCGCCTTCAAGGACGGCAACCTCGTCCCGTTCTCCCCGGCCGGCCTCGGCGGCATCGGCGCGGGCACCACCGCCGCGTTCTTCTCGTACATCGGCTTCGACGCGATCACCACGGCCGGCGAGGAGGCGAAGAACCCGCGCCGGGACATCCCGGTCGCGATCCTCGTCTGCATGGGCGTGGTCACCCTGCTCTACTGCGCGGTCGCGCTCGCCGCGATCGGCGCCATCGGCGGCGGCCAGGTCGCGGGCCGTCCCGCCGCCCTCTCCTACGTCGTCAACCGGGTCACCGGGTCCACCGTGGGCGGCGGGGTGATCGCCTTCGGCGCGGTCGTCGCCATCGCCTCCGTCGTGCTCGCGGTGATGTACGGGCAGACCCGGATCCTGATGTCCATGTCCCGCGACGGCCTGATCCCGCGCGTCTTCGAGAAGGTCTCCCCGCGGACCGCCACCCCGGTGGCCGGCACCCTGATCGTCGCGGCCGTCTTCGCGGTCCCGGCGGCCTTCGCCTCGCTGGACGCGGTGATGAACCTGTGCACCATCGGCACCCTGGCGATCATGGCCGTGGTGAACATCGCGGTGCTCGCCCTGCGCCGCCGCGAACCGGCCCTCGCCCGCACCTTCCGGGTCCCGCTCTACCCGTTCGTGCCCCTGCTGGGCGTCGGCTTCTGCCTCTACCTGATGTACGAGACCGGCTGGACGACCTGGCTCCAGTTCACCGTCTTCCTGGCCGTGGGCCTGCTGGCCTACCTCGCCTACGGACGCCGCAACTCCACGCTGGCCACCGTGGTGGGCGCGGCCGCGGACGTGTCTCCTGAGCTGGATCCGCAGACAATCTGAACCCTCGTGGCGGTAGGCACCGCGGCGGCGGAGCGGCACGCCGCCCGGCGGCGGTCCACCGCTGCGCGCGCGACAGGCCTCACGTGACGCGGTCGTCCGTCATGACCCTTCTCCTGGTCAGGTGGACTCGATGGCCCGGCGTTCTTCGGGGCTCAGCGGCGGTTCGGCAAGTCGGGGCTTGAGCGGCCCCCGAGCTGCCGCGACGAGAGTGCTGGGCGTCAGCAGCCTCTCAGGGCCCTTCTGCAGCGTCACGACGTCGGTGAGGTCGCGTGCCATTCGGCCGGAGCCAGTGGCTGTGAGGGTGAGACGGTCGACGAAGCGCGCTGCCAGCCGCTCGCCCAGGGTGGGGCCGTTCTCGGTCGCTCCCCTGTAGAAGACGTCCGTGCCGACAGCGAAGGTCCAAGCCAGGTCGACGTGCCGGGCGACGGCCTTCTGCACGCGCCCGGTGAAGTCCGGGGTTGCGTAGTCGTGGCGCTGGATCATGTCGCGCAGGGTCAGCGCGCTCTTGGCCGCCACCGACATGCCGTGCCCGTACGTCGGGTTGTACGCGGCCGCGGCGTCGCCGAGGACGAGGAGGTTCGCAGGCAGGGCGGCCTTCTCGTAGAAGTGCCGACGGTTGGCCGTCGTGCGCGTGACGTGGACGGGGCCCAGCGGGTCGGCCCTCTTGATCAACTCGCCGACGAGGGGATGGCGCAGCCCCAGGGCGAAGGCGACGAAGGCGTCGCCGTCGTTGCCGGGTTCGCCCCCTCGCGTACCGGAGAGAGTGACAAGCCAGCGTCCGTTCTCGATGGGCAGGACGACGCCGGCCTGTCCCGGACCGGCTCCCCGCGGGTCTGCCTGCACGTTGACGATGGGCCAGTCGTCGGGCAGGCCGGGCGGGGCCTGGTAGAGGCGGCTGGCGTAGACGAGCCCGGAGTCGACCACGCGTAAGGCTGGGCGCTGCCCGCCGAGGCTGTCGAGCCAGAGCGGAGTTCCGGAGCCCCTGCCACTGGCGTCGACGATCAGGTCGGCGCGGAGGAAGTCCTGGCTGCCGTCGGCCGTACTGATGTCGACACCGGTCACTGCCTCGGGGCTGCCGGTCAGGCCGAGCACGGTGGTTCCCTGCATGAGGGTGATGCCGCTGTCGGGTGCGTCGAGGACCTGACGCCGGACGACCCAGTCGAGGAGGTCACGGTGGCAGGCGATGGCGTAGTGACTTTCCTTCCAGCGCCGGAACCAGCCGTGCGGGCTGTAGGCGACCATGCCGGTGGTGAGCGGTATCCGCCGGGCACCGGCTGCCTCCAGAGCGGCGAGGGCTCCGGGGAGGAGAGCGTCGACGGCTTCTGCTCCACCTGACCACAGCATGTGTACGTGGTTGGCCTGAGGTAGACCTTTTCGGTGTTCGGGCTCCGCGGGCAGCGTGTCGCGTTCGATGACGACGACGTCGGTGTGAGCTGAGAGCACGTGCGCTGTCAGCATGGCGGTGAAGCCCCCGCCTATGACGACTGCTCTTCGGGAGGGGAGTGGTGTCGCGGCGTTCACGGGTCCCGCTCTCTTCGGACGTGGAGTGCCGGCGGACGCCATGCACGTCGTCAAGGGGTAGCAGGGCGCACGCGCCGGCGAGGCACAACCTAGGATTCGTACGGGCCCGTCGCGTGAGAGAGGTCGCCGGCGCCGCGCCCGGCTCCCCGGCCCAGGTCGAACGCGCCCGTCACGCCGGACGCCACTGCCGCGGTACCACAGGAAGCCTGAACCACACCGCCTTGCCGGACTCGGTGGGGCGGTGGCCGCAGGACGAGCTCAGCGCGCGGATCAGCAGCAGGCCGCGGCCGCCCTCCTGCATGAGGTCGGGCTCCTCGATCACCGGCCGGGTCAGATGGCCGGGCGGCGCCGGGTCCGGGTCGTGCACCTCGACCTTGCAGCCCCCCGGCAGCAGCTCGACGACCAGCTCTATGGGCCCCCGGCCGGCGGTGTGCTCCACCGCGTTGGCGACCAGTTCCGCCGTCAGCAGCTCGGCGGTGTCGGCGTCCGCCGCGTGCTCCGCCTCCTCCATCGCCGAACGCACCAGGGCACGGGCGACCGGCACGGCCGCGACGGTGTGCGGCAGCGCGATGCGCCAGGAGGCGGGGGAGGCGGATGGCGGTTCGTACACGGCTGGTCCGTTCATGGCGCAGGCGATCACTGCTGTCCTGCTTTCAACTGTAGGAATGGTACGGGCCCCGTCCCGGGGGCCGTCGGTGCCCCCCGTACGGGACCCTCGTCCCGGTGACAGGGGGCTTACCCCGGCCCATCGCGCCTCTCGCGCATCCCCCATCACTGTTACCGCTTTATTGACGCGCCGTGACCTTGTGACGCGAAGCGCCCGGTCAGCCCGCCGCCGCCCGCCGGATCCCGGACGATCGCACCCGCGTGGGTCACAGACCGGCGAAAGCGGCTCCCGCGTCCCGCAGCCGCTCGTGCAGCCCCCGGAAGACGGCGGCCGAGCGGATGCCCGGCCAGTCGGCGGGCAGCAGCCCGGTCGGCAGCCCCGGGTCGGTGTACGGCAGATGGCGCCAGGAGTCGAGGGCGCGGAGGTAGTCGCGGTAGGCGTCCTCCGCAGGCGTGTCCGCGCGGTGTTCCCAGCCGCGCAGCACCGGCTCGTGGGCGTCCAGGAACTCCTCGTGCGCCTTGGCGATCGCCGTCAGGTCCCACCAGCGGGCGACCGCCTCCGCGGTGGGCGCGAACCCGAGGTGGTCACCCCGGAAGAAGTCCACGTACGGGTCGAGGCCGAGGCGGCGCAGGGTGTGCCGGGTCTCCTCGAACAGCCGGGCGGGGGCGATCCACACCCCGGGCGCGGCGGTGCCGAAGCCGAGCCCGGCCAGCCGGGAGCGCAGCACATGCCGCTTCTGCCGCTCCGACTCGGGCACCGAGAACACCGCGAGCACCCAGCCCTCGTTCTCCGGGGGCGCCCCGGCGTACACCCGGCGGTCGCCGTCGTCGAGCAGCTGTCGTGCCTCGGCGGACAGTCCGTACCCGGCGGTGCCCTGCGCGGTCTTCGCCGGGACCAGCAGCCCACGTCGTTTCAGCCGGGACACCGAGGAGCGGACGGAGGGGCCGTCCACGCCGACGGCGGCCAGCAGCCGGATCAGCTCGGCGACGGGCACCGGACCGGGCAGGAAGCGGCCGTACGCGCCGTAGAGCGTGACGATGAGGGACCTCGGGGCGTGTTGCTCGGGCACGTTGATCATTTTAGGTCCCCGGCATCGCTGCTGGTCACCTCTGGTGCCCGGCTGAATGAGAGTCAGCGTCGCGGAGTCCACCGGATGGCGGCGGCTGTGCCCTTCGCCCTCGGCCGGGGCGGGTCAGGCGGCGACGGCGAGCCGTTCGGCCGGGCCGCGGCGCGGCGGGACCACGCTGCCGTCGGCGCGCAGCTCACCCGTGTCGTCGAAGACGATCGCCCCGTCGCACAGCAGGCTCCAGCCCTGCTCGGGGTGGGCGGCGACGATGTGCGCCGGGCCGCGGTCGGCCGTCGCGCTCGGGAACTGGTGGGAACACATGGCGCACCTCCACGGGTCTGCCTCCGGCACGGTCGCCGACCGGCATACCCAGACCATGCTCCCGTCGTGAACGCCGGGGAACCGCCCGCCGCGACCTGTGACAACACGCGGACAACCTTCGGACGCCGTCACGACGGTCGCCGCGCCGCCGGGACACGGAACCCTCACGGGACGCGCCACCGAAGGGGTGAGGTCACGCTCCGGGGCCCGGCCGCCCGGTATCCAGGGCATGCCCCCACCCCGTGTTCCGGGAAGGAAACCATGCCCGTACGCCCCGTACTCGCAGCGGCCCTCGGTTCCGCCGCCCTGCTGTGCGTCACCGCCGCCCCCGCGTCCGCGTCCGCCGACCCCACCGAATCCGTCACCGTCGAGACGACCGGTCGGCTCGCCGGCGACGGCACGGTCACCCTCTCCGGCACCTACACCTGCACCGACGCCACCGGGCCGGTGTTCATCAGCTCCTCGATCAGCCAGGACTCGCCGAACTTCCGGCACGGCATCGGCGGCACCCAGGCCGAGTGCGACGGCGCCGCGCACAAGTGGCAGAACACCGGCAAGGTCTCCTCGGAGAAGCTGGCCCCCGGCAAGGCCCAGGTGGAGGCCACCGTCCTGGAACTGCGCCCCGCCGGCGGCCTGCCCCTGCCGTACTTCCACGCCACCAAGGAGCAGGACATCACCCTCGCCAAGGCCTGACCCCCTACCGCCCGGTCCCGGCCCCCTCGGCTGCCGGGGCCGGGCGGCTCGCTTCCCCGACGGCGGCTCGGGTGCCCGGGGGCGGCCGGTCAGCGGGCCAGCAGCCCCCGTAGCGCGGCGACCACCTCACCGGGGGCCTCCTCGGCCATGAAGTGCCCGCAGTCCACCGTGCGGTGGTCCAGGTCCGGTGCCCAGGCCCGCCACAGCGCGGTCGCGTCGTAGCCGAGGGCGGCCCCCCAGTCCTGCTGGAGCACGGTGACCGGCATGCGCAGGGTGCGCCCGGCCTCCCGGTCTGCGCGGTCGTGCTCGGTGTCGACGCCGGCCGAGGCCCGGTAGTCGGCCACGATCGACGGCACGGCCGCCCGGCAGGCGGCCAGGTAGGCGGCCCGGACGTCGGCGGGAAGGGCCGCCGGGTCACGGGACCACAGGTCGAGGAAGTGGCCGAAGAACGCGTCCGGGGCCGCCCCGATCAGCTCCTCGGGCAGACCGGGCGGCTGGGCCATCAGGTAGAGGTGGAAGGCGACCGCTGCCGAGGTGCCGTGCAGCACCTCCCACATGTCCAGCGTGGGCAGCACGTCGAGGAGGGCCAGCCGGGTGATCGTGTCCGGGTGGTCGAGGCCGGCCCGGAAGGCGACGAGGGCGCCCCGGTCGTGCCCGGCCAGCGCGAACCGCTCGTGCCCGAGCTCCCGGCCGAGCGCCACCACGTCGGCGGCCATGGTCCGCTTCGCGTACGACGTCCCGTCCGCGTCGGCCGGCTTGTCACTGGCGCCGTAGCCGCGCAGGTCGGGACAGATCACGGTGTGCTCGTCCGCGAGGGCGGCGGCCACGTGCCGCCACATCAGGCGGGTCTGCGGGAAGCCGTGCAGCAGGACGACGGGGCTGCCGGTGCCGCCGACGGAGGCGTGCAGCCGGACGCCGTCGGCGACCTCGACACGGTGGGTCTGGAAACCGGGGATGTTCATGCGCCGAGCCTCCCGCGCCCGGATCAGCAGCCGATCAGCAGCACGTACCGTGGGCGGATGAGCATGGACCAGGTCGCCTTCGCGGTGCTCGGGCCGGTCTCGGCCGAGCGCGACGGCGTCCCGCTCGCCCTGAAGGGCCCCCGGCACCGCGCCGTACTGGCCCGGCTGATCGTCGCCCGCGGCCGGGTCGTCCCCGTCGGCCGCCTGGTCGCCGACCTCTGGGACGAGCCGCCGCCCGCCGCGGTCGGCGCCCTGCGTACCTTCGTCGGCGACCTGCGGCGCGCCCTGGAGCCCGGCCGGCCGCCCCGCGCCCCGGCCCGGCTCCTGGTCACCGACGGGCCCGGCTACGCGCTGCGCACGGACGCCGTGGACGCCCGGCGGTTCGAGACGGCCGTGGCGAGCGCTGCGGAGGCGGAGCCCGCCGAGGCGGCCCGGCAGCTGAGCGCGGCACTGGAGCTGTGGCGGGGCACCGCCTACGCCGACTTCCCCGACGAGCCATG